>NZ_JBWLUT010000178.1:0-40675 GCF_056504575.1 Blautia sp. CGZ-1-C1 | reverse complement strand
CAGTTGGACAGTTAGTAGCAGACGCTATGGAAAAAGTTTCCAAAGACGGCGTTATCACAGTAGAAGAATCCAAGACAATGCACACAGAACTTGATCTGGTAGAAGGTATGCAGTTCGACCGTGGATATGTTTCCGCATATATGTCAACAGATATGGAAAAAATGGAAGCAAATCTGGAAGATCCATACATCCTGATCACAGACAAGAAGATCAGCAACATCCAGGAAATCCTTCCATTACTGGAACAGATTGTAAAAGTTGGTGCTAAACTCCTCATCATTGCTGAAGATGTAGAGGGTGAAGCTCTTACAACTCTTATTGTAAACAAATTAAGAGGAACCTTCCAGGTAGTAGCTGTCAAAGCTCCTGGATATGGCGACAGAAGAAAAGAAATGCTTCAGGATATCGCAATCCTTACAGGTGGCCAGGTAATCTCCGAAGAACTCGGTCTTGAACTGAAAGATGCAACTATGGAGCAGTTAGGACGTGCAAAATCTGTTAAAGTTGCAAAAGAGAACACAGTTATCGTTGATGGTATGGGCGACAAAGATGCAATCGCAAACCGTGTTGCACAGATCCGTGGACAGATCGAAGAGACAAAATCTGAATTTGATAAAGAAAAATTACAGGAAAGACTTGCAAAACTGGCTGGCGGCGTAGCTGTTATCCGTGTTGGTGCTTCTACTGAAACAGAAATGAAAGAAGCTAAACTTCGTCTGGAAGATGCTCTTGCAGCTACAAGAGCAGCAGTTGAAGAAGGTATCATCGCAGGTGGCGGATCTGCTTACATCCACGCATCCAAAGAAGTTGCAAAACTTGCAGCTACTCTGGAAGGTGACGAGAAGACAGGTGCAAACATTATCCTGAAAGCTCTGGAAGCTCCTCTGTTCCGCATTTCTGCAAATGCAGGACTGGAAGGTTCCGTAATCATCAATAAAGTAAGAGAATCCGAACCGGGAATCGGTTTCGATGCTCTCAATGAGAAATATGTAGATATGGTAGGCGAAGGAATCCTTGACCCTGCAAAGGTTACAAGAAGTGCCCTTCAGAACGCTACAAGCGTTGCTTCTACATTACTTACAACAGAATCTGCTGTTGCAATCATCAAAGAAGACGATCCGGCACCGGCTGCTAACCCGGGAATGGGAATGATGTAATCAATAGACAAAAATTGATTATTTAACCAAACTGCGAAGCAGTTATTTGGTTATGAGCAAGTAGCAAAAGCGGATTGCGAATATCCGATTGACTAAAAAGGCGTTTCGTGAATTGAAAGATTCATGAAACGCCTTTTTGTGTGAGTGGTAACAAAGAGAAGATAGTTTTGACAAATAGTAGTCGTACTTTATTGATTTACACTATTTTATTGTGATAAAATTACACCATATAATATAACTGAAAAAGGGAGGAGGTAAAGTTGAAAAAAGAGCAGGAAAAATCTAGCGGAACTTATTGCAGCAACCGACAGCAAGGAAGAAAGGATGTGTGAAAGAATGAAGAAGGATTGCATAAAAAAATCCCATGTAACTGTTTTTATAACAGTGTTAATGTTGCTCACATTTTGTTTTTTGTTTGCAAAACCAGCCAGTACATTTGCGGCTACAGATGTTCCTGGCAGGGCCACAATGCAGGATATTTCAACCCCGGCCTTTGGACAGGTAAAGCTTACCTGGAAAAAGGCAGATAATGCGACGGATTATCATATCTATTACAAAGAGAAAAAGGCCGGAAAGTGGACGAAACTGGCATCTGTGAAAGCTGGAACTACCAGCTACACGCACAAAGCTTCTGCCAAATATCCGCTTACGACAGGCAGATCATATGCTTATACAGTAAAAGCTTATAATTCTGCCTCCAAAAAGTATGGTGCGTATAATAAAAGAGGAATTATGATACAGATTTTACCGGAAACGGTGAAGCTTAATAAAGCGGAGGTTAATTCTGATAAGATTTCAGTAAATCTGTCATGGAGTAAAGCAGGTGGCTGTGACGCTTATGAGATTTATCGAAGAACCTACAGAAGCTCATGGAAAAGGATCGCCAGGGTAAAATCAAATACACTGAAATATAAAGATACAACACCAGTTCGTGGATGGGCCAATTATTATGCTGTATGTGGATACGACAGCAAGACCAAAACAACGGGAAATCGTTCAAATATCCTGCTTGCAGTTCTTGATTCTCCCCAATTTACTTTTCCAACGGTCAGAGATGCATATGTCGATGTTCTGCGTGCAGTTAAAGCAGGGGATAAGATAGGTATGATCGAGCCAATGCCGTACGGCACAGTGAATCTTGAGTATTTTGTTTTTGACATGAATAATGACTCAATTCCGGAATTGATCGTAGGCTCTGACTGCCCTTGGGAGGAAGGAGATAAGACCTATACCCGGAAAATCTGTCAGCTTTATACTTGTGAGAAGACCGGTTCAGGTTATAAATCAAAGCGAATGAGCGGTTATTTCTGGGACCCGCAGATGTCGGAAAAACATGATTATTTATATGAGAATTATTACTGGTATGCTAAATCTGTGAATTTTAAATATCGATGGTTTATAGATAAAGAGGATAACATACTTAAGCATTACAGCGAACCTCTGAACTATAAAGTGGGAAGTAAAGAATTCTGAGTAAAACAGAAAGACCGGTCACACCGACACCTGCACAGCCGGCAGTCCCGACACCGATTCCGATTCCGCCGGGAGTACATCCGACACTGATGACAGATATAACCTTAAGTCGACGTTCTATCACCATGACATCTAAAGGAGATAGGGTATTTCTTGATTCTATGGTTCTGCCGTTCAGAGCTTATTATAAAATGCTTGGATGGGTAAGCAGTGATCCGTCTGTAGTATCGGTAGATGGATATGATTATCTGGCTTCTTCAAGTACAATGCTTACGGCTGTGGGAAATGGAACAGCAGTAGTTACAGCTTATGCGCTGGATGGTTCCGGACTGACTGCTCAGTGTAAAGTAACCGTAGATTATAAAGATGACAATGGAACTTCAGAACTGCCTTCTATCCCGGATGATCAGAATACTCAGGTGATCAAAGTGAAATCAATCAAATTAAGCCAGACATCCGTAACAATCACAGACAAGAAGAAGCATTATGTTATAGAAGCAACCTACAGTCCATCCAATGCCACAGTAAAGGGATGCAGATGGACCACGAGTGATAAGTCTGTTGTACTGGTAAACAGTGGATGGGCGACGGAATTCAGTAAACATTACCTCACACCTGTGGGAAATGGAACTGCGGTAATTACAGCTCATGCACTGGATGGCTCGGGTGTGGTTGCAAAATGTGTGGTAACAGTAAATATGAAATAAGTGTACCTGCTCAATGCTTCACAGCTACGGGTCAAAATCCATGGAATATCATCTTTTGTGCTGAGATTTTCTAAACTGACAAAAAGGGACTGCCGCATAGACGGCAGTCCCTTTTTGTGCTATAATACCTGTTAAATCATCCGGGTTGCTGAAAATTTGATTCAGACTACCGGAAAAACAGAAGAAAAGGAGCAAAGAAGATGAGTGACCTGTATTCAGAATTATTGGTAAAACGGGAACACACAATCAAAGACAGCTTTGTAAAGTATGGCCTGATTGTGTTGACAGCAATCGCAGTAATTGCCGGACTGATTATCACTCCATTAATATGGATCGCAGCTGTAGCACTTGGAATTGCATGTTATTTCGTAATTCCTAAAACAGACGTAGAATACGAATATCTGTTTATCAACGGCGATTTCGACATCGATATGGTAATGGCGAAAACAAAAAGAAAGAGAGTAAAGAGTTTCAAATTATCAGAGGCAGATCTGGCTGCACCGTTAAATTCCCACAGAATGGACTATTATAACGGAAACCAGAAGATGAAAGTACTGGATTTTTCATCAGGAAATTCAGAGCATAAACGCTTCGGAATCATCACAAGACTGGACGGAGAATTATGCAAGATCATCCTTGAGCCAGACGAGAAACTTGCACAGGCTATGAAAAATTCAGCACCGAGCAAAGTTTTTTTGGATTGACATAGAAACTGATTTTTGTTACACTTGTTGAAAATAAAAGGGCCAGTTAATGGTTCCTTTTTATATTACAATAGTAATTCAATTTCATATACGCAAGGGAGGAAATGCAATGGGTACTATCATTGGTGAAGGTATTACTTTTGATGACGTTCTGTTAGTTCCGGCATATTCAAAGGTAATTCCGAATCAGGTAGACGTTACAACGTACTTAACAAAGAAGGTTAAACTGAACATTCCTATGATGAGTGCAGGAATGGATACAGTAACCGAGCATCGTATGGCAATCGCCATGGCGAGACAGGGTGGTATTGGTATTATCCACAAGAATATGTCTATTGAAGCTCAGGCTGAAGAGGTAGATAAGGTAAAACGTTCCGAGAACGGTGTTATCACAGATCCTTTCTATTTATCTCCTGAACATACACTCAAGGACGCAGATGAGTTAATGGCGAAGTTCCGTATCTCCGGTGTGCCGATCACAGAAGGCAGAAAACTGGTAGGAATCATTACCAACCGTGATCTGAAATTTGAGACAGATTTCGATAAGAAGATCAAAGAGTGCATGACTTCAGAGGGACTGATCACAGCCAAAGAAGGAATCACACTGGAAGAAGCCAAGAAGATTCTGGCGAAATCCCGTAAAGAGAAATTACCCATTGTAGATGATGACTTTAATTTAAAAGGTTTAATTACTATTAAAGATATTGAGAAACAGATTAAATACCCTCTGGCAGCAAAAGATGATCAGGGACGTCTTCTCTGCGGTGCAGCAGTAGGAATTACAGCTAACGTACTTGCACGTGTAGATGCACTTGTAAAAGCATCTGTAGACGTAATCGTAATCGACTCCGCTCATGGACATTCAGAGAACATACTTAAGGCTGTCCGTGAGATCAAAGATGCATATCCGGATCTGCAGGTAATCGCAGGTAACGTTGCAACAGGCGCTGCAACAAAGGCACTGATTGAGGCTGGTGTTGATGCAGTTAAAGTTGGTATCGGACCTGGATCTATCTGTACAACACGTGTCGTTGCAGGTATTGGCGTTCCACAGATCACTGCTGTTATGGATTGCTACGAAGTGGCAAAAGAATACGGAATCCCGATTATCGCAGACGGTGGTATTAAATATTCTGGAGATATCACAAAGGCTATCGCAGCCGGTGCGAATGTCTGCATGATGGGAAGCATGTTCGCAGGATGCGATGAGAGCCCGGGAACATTCGAATTGTATCAGGGTAGAAAATACAAAGTATACCGTGGTATGGGATCTATCGCAGCTATGGAGAACGGAAGTAAAGACCGTTACTTCCAGGAGAATGCGAAGAAACTTGTTCCGGAAGGTGTCGAAGGACGTGTTGCTTACAAGGGACATGTTGAGGATACTGTATTCCAGCTTATGGGTGGTCTCCGTTCCGGTATGGGATACTGTGGTGCTGAGAATATCGAAAAACTTAAGACAACAGGCAGATTTATCAAGATTTCTGCTGCATCTCTTAAGGAATCTCATCCACATGATATTCATATCACAAAAGAGGCTCCAAACTACAGCGTAGATGATAAATAATAAAGATTTACAATAATAAATGCCCCGGTTGGCTGCTGGTGGAAGGAAAGCAAATACCTTCCGGCATATGCTGACAGGGGTGTTTTTTGTATCAAGAAATCGACTTGTCGGTACACTAGAAGATACAAAAAAGTCTCCATATATGACGGAGAGAAATTATATCGCTGAGGCGATTATTGCAGGTATAGAATCCTGTAAGAGAAGGTAAAAATGAAAAAACAGATAAACAAAACTAAGAAATCAAGTAAAAAAGGCACGAAAACTGCGGCGAAGTCAGGGAGCGCAAAGAAGACGGGGAGAAAAGCAGGAACTTCAAAAAATGCAAAATCAGCCACACTCTATGAGGCGAAAAAAACAACTGTCAGAAAGAAAAGGGGAAAGAGCAGCAGAATAAAACAGAGAAATCAGCGAGTGTTTATAGCTGTCCTGTTAATTATTATCGTGCTTTTAGCTGGATGGATCGTGCTGAATCGTGCCGGGGAAAATGGATGGAGTATTGGGGATTTTTTACATAATTCGGATGACATGGTTTCTGATACAGAACAATCAGAAACATCCTCAGGAGACGATTCATCCGGTGGACCAGAGCAGTGGCAGAAAGAGGGAGCACCTTATATTGATGTGGAACTGCTCACACCAAATGAGTATTCCAGACCACAGATTCCTATCGAAAGTGTAAACTATATTGCAATTCATTACACTGCAAATCCAGGAGCAACAGCTATTGCAAACAGGAACTATTTTGAGAATCTGGCAAATACCCATGATACGAAGGTAAGCAGCCATTTTGTGGTGGGACTGGACGGAGAGGTGGTGCAGTGTATCCCTACTTCTGAAATGTCTTATGCGACGAATTCGCGCAATATAGATACAATCTCAATCGAATGCTGCCATCCGGATGAAACGGGGCAATTCAATGATTCAACATATGATTCTGTAGTGAAACTGACAGCATGGTTATGCGTGCGGTTTGGGCTCACATCCGAAAATGTGATCCGCCACTATGATGTTACTGGAAAGGACTGCCCGAAATATTATGTGGAAAATCCGGATGCATGGCTTCAGATGAAAGCGGATATTGCAGCGCAGATCAATGTAGATTATGGATTGCAAGGATAATGCCGGTAACGCAACAAAAATTTATTTCAAATTGACTATAGTAATAGAAACTTGGCTTGTATGTTTTGAAATTTTTTTATATATGTCAGAGCATCAAGTGGTCAATACACTTATGGGGATAGTAATGAGTGAACAATAATAATCACACAGAAAATAAGTACCGCACAAAAAAATTTGCCTTGAAATCCGCAAAAAAGTATTGTACTATAATAGCAACGTGTGAATTTTCACAACAGTACCTGCATGACTGGCGGAAGTAGGATTACCTACAGGGAGTGCAGTGTGTATATGAGCCGACCGCCTGGGCAGCCTGGAGAGAAAGGGTTTCCCAGGCTTTTTTTGACCTTATTTTTAATGAAAAGGAGAAAAAATTATGGAAATGTTATCACTGGAAAAAGAACTGAAAGAGAATTCCTATCCGGGAAGAGGAATCGTAATCGGACGTTCTGCAGACGGTAAGAAAGCAGTGACAGCTTATTTCATCATGGGCAGAAGCGAGAACAGCAGAAACAGAGTATTTGTAGAAGATGGAGAAGGAATCCGCACACAGGCATTTGATCCATCCAAACTTACAGATCCGAGTCTGATCATCTATGCACCTGTACGTGTACTGGGAAACAAAACAATCGTGACAAACGGAGATCAGACAGATACTGTTTATGAGGGAATGGATCATCAGCTTACTTTTGAACAGTCCTTAAGAAGCAGAGAATTTGAGCCAGACGGACCAAACTATACACCTCGTATTTCCGGAGTTATGCATGTAGAGAATGGAAAATTCAGTTATGCAATGTCAATCCTCAAGAGCAACAACGGAAATCCGGACGCATGCAACCGTTATACATTTGCATATGAGAATGCGATTGCCGGTGAGGGACATTTTATTCATACTTATAAATGCGATGGAAATCCACTTCCAAGCTTCGAGGGAGAGCCAAAACTGGTAGCGGTTCCGAATGATATGGATGAATTTGCAAACCTTCTCTGGAACAGCCTGAATGAAGATAATAAGGTATCTCTGTTTGTGAGATATATTGATATTGAAACTGGCAAGTACGAAAGCAAGATCATTAATAAGAATAAATAATAGTCACTTACTGAGTACAGATAGTGCTCATAGATTATTGTGGGCATAAGACGATGCTTTCGCAGTTAGAAATTATTTACAGGAATTAATTTTAAAATACTTATTTGGTTCATACGGAGGATTTATATAATGAAAGAATTCGAATTAAAATATGGCTGTAACCCGAATCAGAAACCTGCAAAAATTTATATGGCAGACGGATCCGAGCTTCCGGTAAAGATCCTTTCCGGAAGACCGGGATATATCAATTTCCTGGATGCATTCAACGGCTGGCAGTTGGTATCCAATCTGAAGAAAGCGACAGGACTTCCTGCAGCTACATCTTTTAAACATGTATCTCCCGCAGGTGCTGCTGTAGGACTTCCTCTTACAGAGACTCTGGCAAAGATTTACTGGGTAAATGATATGGACTGGAAGAATTTTTCGCCATTAGCATGCGCTTATGCAAGAGCCCGCGGTGCTGACAGAATGTCCTCTTTTGGTGATTTCATTTCCCTTTCTGATGTGTGTGATAAAGATACAGCACTTCTGATCAAGAGAGAGGTATCCGATGGTGTGATCGCACCTGGATACACAGAAGAAGCTCTGGAGATTCTGAAACAGAAGAAAAAAGGAAACTATAATGTAATCCAGATCGATGAGAACTTTGTACCGGCTCCGCTGGAACACAAAGAAGTATTTGGTGTAACTTTCGAACAGGGCCGTCAGGAACTTGAAATCGATGATGCAATGCTTTCCAATATTGTGACAGAGAATAAAGAGCTTACAGAAGAAGCAAAACGTGATATGAAGATTTCCCTGATCATTCTGAAATATACACAGTCCAATTCCGTATGTTTCGTAAAAGATGGACAGGCAATCGGTGTAGGAGCAGGACAGCAGTCACGTGTACATTGTACAAGACTTGCAGGCCAGAAGGCGGACAACTGGTACCTTCGCCAGTGCCCGAAAGTGCTGAATCTGCCATTTAAAGATACAATTTCACGTGCGGAACGTGACAATGCCATTGATGTTTATATCGGTGATGAATATATGGATGTACTTGCTGACGGTATGTGGGAGAAAACTTTCACAGAGAAACCGGAAGTATTTACAAAGGAAGAGAAACGTGCATGGCTGGATCAGATGACTGATGTTACACTTGGATCTGATGCATTCTTCCCATTCAGTGATAATATTGAGCGTGCTCATAAGAGTGGCGTGAAGTATATTGCTGAGCCGGGTGGATCTGTGCGTGATGATGCTGTGATCGAGACTTGTAATAAATATGGAATGGTGATGAGCTTTACTGGAATCAGATTGTTCCATCATTAATAAAACTGGTATGGGTACGCACGAGACACTGGATGTGGTCAAATACATCCAGTGTCTCGTGCTGAAGAATATAAAAAAGCATCAGCAAATGCTGATGCTTTAAGAGCGATAGACGGGGCTCGAACCCGCGGTCTCGACCTTGGCAAGGTCGCGCGTTACCAACTACGCCACTATCGCATTTATTAAATTGTTTGCTAGGATATTTTCCTCAGCGACAAGATATATGTTACTATAAAAAATATTATTTGTCAAATACTTTTTATTGATTTTGAGAATATTTTTTGAAAAAAGTTATGGCTGCTTCATATCGGGGAATAAAATTTGAATATTTCGTGAAGTCTTGGATGGGAAAATTGCAAAAGAGCAGGGGCTGTGCTATGATAATTGAATGTAAAGCAATAAAGGAGATGAAATTTGCTTATGAAAAAAAGACTGATGATGCTGGCTCTTTGTTCTGCGCTTGCAGTTCCGACTACAGTATCAGCGGATATCCTTGATTATGAGGGTACGATTAATGCTTACAAGCAAGACAATAAGACTGCCCAGACTTTTGAGATTGACAATGGAAGCGGGGAGAAAGTAACTGCGGTTGCCAAGACAGATATAGTTTCGATATCTGTCAAGTCTACATATATAAGATCTAATCCTGGTAAGGACGGAAAGAAATTAAAGAAAGTTTATCTTGGAACGAGCGTGGAACGTGTTGCTGTTTGTGATAATGGCTGGAGTAAGGTGACCTATGAATATAAGAATAAGAACGGCGAACAGAGGGTCAGCGGTTATGTGCAGACAAAGAATATCAATGACAGTGATCAGGTAAAGGCCGCGAAAGGAACTTTTACAGCATTAAAAGACAGCGATATTCTGGATTATCCAGGTAAGAAGGATGGGGAAGTGGTAGGTGAGATCATTCAGGAGGATGAGGTTAAACGACTTTCCACTGTCAATGATATATGGAGTCAGATTTCCTATAAGAATGATGAGGGAAAGAAAAAAATCGGCTATATACCAACCAGTGTGCTGGAGAATGTGACAGACACGAAAGAAAGCGAGGAAGAGACAAAAATCGCAGAGGTAGATGGACAGGAAGCGGGTGTCATCCATAAAAGCGAAGGCAAGGGAGTTTTTGCCGATGCGGTGGAAGGCGTGACTGCATCTAAAGGTGAATCTGTCAATGGCGTACAGATTGGTACCCCGGTGGCAGTGTCATCAGAGGCAACTTTGAAGCCATTAGGAACATTTAAGATTACACATTATTGTCCATGCAGCATTTGTTGTGGCCCATGGGCAAACGGCATTACAGCATCAGGTGTAACAGCTACAACAAATCATACGATTGCTGTAGATCCTTCGCAGATTCCATATGGTTCCAAAGTTGTAATCAATGGACAAGTCTATGTTGCTGAGGACTGTGGCGGTGCAATTAAGCAGAATTGTATCGATATTTATGTTGCTACTCACCAGGAGGGTGAAGATAAAGGCGTGTATTATACAGATGTATATTTGCTTCAGGAGTAGAAGTCAGTCGGATATTTGCAATCCGCTTCCAGTACGTGGCTCTACACCGAATAACTGCTTATTGCTCTCTGCAATTGAAGCAGGGGACTTACTCGATTCGGTTAAAGTCTGATAAATGAGAGAATAATAAAATCCAGAAGAATCCAAATATGAAATGAAATAAATCATATTTGGGATTACTTCTGGACTTTTTTATGATTTCATAGAGAAAGCGTAACTGTTCAGTGCCTTTATAGTTACGAGAAAGTTCTATATTTTATGCGTTCTGAAGTGCCTGTTCGATGTCAGCAATAATATCATCTGCGTTTTCGATACCAACGGAGAGACGGATCATTCCCGGTGATACTCCGGCTTCTGCAAGCTGTTCATCATTCATCTGACGATGCGTGTGGCTTGCCGGATGAAGAATCATAGTCTTAGATGCCGCTACATGAGTAGCGATAGTAGCAAGTTTCAGACTGTCCATAAAACGGACGGCTGCTTCTCTGCCACCTGTTAATTCAAAGGAAATAACACCGCAGGTTCTGCCTCCGTTCATGTATTTCTGAGCCAGTGGATAATATTTGTCATCCGGAAGCCCTGCATAGTTTACGTGAGAGACTTTCTCGTGGGCATTCAGAAATTCTGCGATTTTCTGTGCATTATAGCAGTGACGTTCTACGCGAAGTGGCAATGTTTCCAGTCCAAGGTTCAGAAGGAAACAGTTTGTCGGAGATGGAATAGAGCCAAGGTCACGCATCAGCTGAGAGGTTGCCTTTGTGATATACGCTTTTTTTCCAAACTGTTTCGTGTAGATTACGCCATGATAAGATTCATCTGGTTCTGTCAGACCATGATATTTATGTCCATAAGCATCCCAGTCAAAGTTGCCGCTGTCAACGATAGCTCCGCCAACTTGTACAGCATGTCCGTCCATATATTTGGTGGTGGAATGAGTAACGATATCTGCACCCCATTCAAAAGGACGACAGTTAACAGGAGTAGCGAAGGTGTTGTCTACGATAAGCGGAACTTCATGCTCGTGAGCAACCTTTGCGAATTTCTCGATATCCAGAATAACCAGAGCAGGATTTGCGATTGTTTCTGCGAAAAGTACTTTGGTGTTAGGGCGGAAAGCAGCAGCAATTTCCTCAGCACTTGCATCTGTATCAACGAAAGTGCAGTCAATGCCGAGCTTTTTGAAAGTAACGGCAAGAAGATTGAATGTTCCTCCGTAAATAGTGGAAGCAGCTACGACATGATCACCTGCTTCGCAGATATTAAAGACCGCATAGAAATTAGCAGCCTGTCCGGAAGAGGTAAGGATTGCGGCAACACCACCCTCCAGATCAGCGATTTTTGCAGCTACGGCATCGTTAGTCGGATTCTGAAGACGGGTGTAGAAATATCCTTCTGCCTTCAGGTCAAAAAGCTGTCCCATTTCATCAGTGGTATCATATTTGTAAGTGGTACTCTGATAAACCGGGAGTGCGCATGGTTCACCCTTGGATGGAGTGTAACCGGAATGGAGACATTTAGTCTCGAGTTTAAAGTCACTCATGAGTCTGGTTCCTTTCTTATGTTAAATTGCTTCAATAAAATGTTGTATTAATATTGGGAAAATGATGATATTGATACAAAATTTCATGATAGTCTTAGAAAATTATACCTCTGAAATTTGTAGAAGACAATATGAAAAGGGAAATAAAAAATCTAAAAAATGTAATAAAAAGATGCCCAGGCTTTTTCTAACCAGCAGTGAGTAAAAAATGTAATAAAAAAATGCCCAGAGCCGGAATCGAACCAGCGACACGAGGATTTTCAGTCCTCTGCTCTACCAACTGAGCTATCTGGGCATTTGGTTTGTGATTTATTGTTTATCACGGGGTTTATAATATCATATAGATTGTTTGAATGCAAGCAAAATTTTCGCTTTTTGCGAAAAAAGAGATAATAAAGTTTCTATTTAAAAAGGGACGCTGCGAAAAATAGATGTGTCAGAAAACATCTATTTTTCGCAGCTGGTAATTGGAAAAGTGTAGAAATTTCCTGCCTTAAAATGGACTGATGCCAGATGGAAAGGAAGCATTACCTTGCCATCTGATAAATTTTTTCCATGTCTTTCATGTTGAGTTGTTTGAATACACCGATGGTGCGGGTGTCTTCGAAGCTGCATTTGAAGGCGAGGTCGTGGATTTCCTGGTCGGTCAGGTCGAGGCCGAGTTCGTGGAGGCTGGTTGGCATTTCTACGGAGCGGAAGAAGTTTTCCATTGCTTCGATTCCGGCGAGGGCGGTTTCTTTGAAATCTGTTCCGCAGGGGATATCGAATACGTTTGTTGCGAATTGGGCGAAGCGTTCCGGGTTTACTTCGTAGACGTAGCGTGCCCAGCTTCCCCAGATGGCTGCGAGGCCTGCGCCGTGAGTGACATCATAGACTCCGCCGAGTTCATGTTCCAACTGGTGGCATGCCCAGTCACCACCGCCGGTTCCACATCCTGTGAGGCCGTTGTGAGAGAGGCTTCCGGCCCACATGATTTCGGCTCTGGCGCTGTAGTTGTCTGGTTCTTTCATGAGGATACGGGCGTTGTAAATGACAGTCTGCATCAGGGATTCGCTGATACTGTCAGTGATTTCCATGGTTTCAATGTTTACGAAATAGCGTTCCATGGTGTGCATAAGGATGTCTACACAGCCACTTTCAGTTTGATACTGCGGGAGAGTGTAGGTGAGGCGCGGGTTCAGGATGGCGAATTTCGGTCTGCAGTAATCTGTTTTTGCACAGCCTCTTTTTTCTTTTGTTTCTTCATTTGTAATGACACTGGAACTGCTCATCTCGCTTCCGGAGGCTGCAATGGTAAGGACTACACCGATAGGGAGACAGGCGGTTGGGGTTGCTTTTTTCAGACAGAAATCCCAGACGTCTGTTTCTGGATTTGCGACACCGTAGCCGATGGCTTTGGAGGAGTCGATTACACTTCCACCACCGACGGCAAGAATAAAGTCTACATTTTCTTTTTTACATAATTCGATTCCCTCGCGGACCTTGGAAAGGTGAGGATTTGGAACAACGCCTCCCAGAGTGACGTATTCAAGTCCGGCTTCTTCGAGATTGGCTTTCAGCTCATCGATAAGTCCGGAACGGACAGCACTCTGTCCACCGAAATGAATCAGCACTTTTTTTGCCCCATATTCTTTCAGCAGAGAACCTGCCTGAAGGTGGGTATCTTTGCCAAAGATGACACGGGTTGGTGTATAATATTCGAAATTTCTCATAATGTATGTTATGCCTCCTGAAATTTAGAAAAATTGATAATGGATTTAACCGAATCAAGTAAGTCCCCTGCTTCAATTGCGAAGAGCAATAAGCAGTGGGTGGGGACTTGCTTGTATCAGGAGGGGTACAAGCCCCTCCTGATAAACTGCGAGGCAGTTATTCGGTGTAGAGCCACGTAGCGGAAGCGGATTGCGAATATCCGATTGACTCATTTGCATGATGTTAAAGGTAAAGCTTTGCCTTTGGTATCATTATATCTTAATTAAAACAGATAATGGGGAAATAGTCAAAGAAATAATAAGAGTAGAACAGTAACGCGGAAAATATCTGGACAGAATCATCGCACTTGAAAATGAAGATTATGAGAAATTTAGCAGAGATAACAGTATCCTTGTATGGGTATAAATTTATAATATCTATAATTTTTTGCACAGTATCTATAATTTCCTTCACGCGAAAAAAGGAAAGACAGAAATTTATAGATTTTAGACAGATTATTTTATGGGCATTGTGCGAGGGGGATGCTATGATAAATACACTTAAATATACAAAGTGAACAAAAAAGGAGGAAAAAAGAAATGAAGAAAAGAATGTACAAGATTATGGCACTTGCCATGACAGCAGCTATGGTGGTACCTATGGCAGCTCAGACAACTGCATTTGCAGCTGACGACAAAGAAATTACTTACTGGAATATCGCGGTAGAAAGCCCGGACAAAGATATTGTTACCGCAGCAGTAGATAAGTTCAACAAAGAGACAGAGTCAGGTTACACCGTAAACCAGGTTTCCATCCAGAACGATACATACAAAGAGAAACTGGTTATTGCCATGAGCTCAGGTGAGTGTCCTGATATGTACTCAAGCTGGTCAGGTGGTCCAATGTATGAATACATTGATTCCGGATTTGCACAGCCAATCGATGATCTTCTGGATCAGTCTGATCTTAAAGACAAACTTCTGGATGCAGCAATTGAACAGGGAAGTTATAACGGACATGTATATGCAATCCCATATCTGAATGTATCTCTGGCAGGTATCTTCTATAACAAAGAAATGTTTGATAAATATGGTCTGGAAGAACCAAAGACATTGGCAGATCTGGAAAATATCTGTGCAACATTAAAAGAGAACGGAATTACACCATTTGCACTTGCTAATGGATCTAAATGGACAGGATCTATGTACTTCATGTCTCTGGCAGCTCGTTACGGCGGACTTGAACCGTTCCAGAATGCAGTTGCAGGAACTGGCAAATTTACAGATGACTGCTTCATCAAAGCTGGCGAGAAGATTCAGGAGTGGGTTAACAACGGATACTTCCCGGATGGCGTAAACTCCTTAAGTGAAGATGATGGACAGGCTAAACAGTTAATGTATCAGGAAACAGCAGGTATGCTTCTTTGCGGCTCCTGGTATACAGGAACATTCCAGTCTGACAGCGAAGAGTTCTATCAGAAAATCGGCTGGTTCCCATTCCCGGCAATTGATGGCTCCGATGCAGACTCTACAAT
This sequence comes from Blautia sp. CGZ-1-C1, assembly GCF_056504575.1. Taxonomy (NCBI): domain Bacteria; kingdom Bacillati; phylum Bacillota; class Clostridia; order Lachnospirales; family Lachnospiraceae; genus Blautia; species Blautia sp. CGZ-1-C1. The sequence continues at coordinate 25,263 of NZ_JBWLUT010000178.1, read as the reverse complement.
CCAGATCGGTACTGTAGGTGACCAGTTCATTTCCTTCAACTGTGAAGGCGACAAGCTTGCAGCAGCATTTGAATGTGCAGCAGATCACTTATCAGATGAAGTTACTGATATCACATATTCCAACAACAAGATCGTTCCTGTAAAAGATGCAGGCGATCACATCACAGATCCGGTTGTAAAAGAAATCTTTGACGCAGCTCAGGAAGCATCTTCTATTCAGCTGTGGTACGACCAGTATCTGCCAACATCTGTTGCATCTGCACATCTGGATGGACTTCAGGAAGTATTTGGTCTGACAAAGACTCCTCAGGAAGCACAGGAAGAAATGCAGGCAGCAATGGACGAATACTTAAGCACAAAATCTGATTCTGCAGCAGACGATACAACAGAAGAAACAGCAGATGATGCAGCAGAAGATGCTGAATAATTTGTAAAGCAGGCGTTCATTTTGACCTGAGTAAGGCAATAGCAGAAGGGGTCTGCACAGTAAAAAGTGCGGATCCCTTTATCTTGAAAATATGTAAGCACAAAGAGTGTGCTTGAAAAATTATTTCAATTAAATTATAAATTGGGTTTCAAACATTTTTTAGGCAGCGGAGAGCTACATTTTATTTATATTAACGATAAGTAAGATGTGTGATGAAATCTGATTTTATAACATGTCAAGCAGCATGTCAGGAAAGTATATCAAAAAGTCATATCAATATATCTGAACATATTCCGAAAGTATTTTTCAAACATACTCTGGCATATACAGGATTACAGATTTTTGCAGTCCGTAAATATTTCAGGTCAGATGAAAATAACAAAAAGTAATAAATAAAAGGGAGGCAGAAAAAAATGAATGAAAAGGGAATGTCTCTGTTGCAGTTAAGACAGAGAAAAACACGCCAGACAGCAGCACTTTTCCTGGCACCGGTCATCATTTTATTAATAGTATTTATTGCATATCCAATCGTAGATACATTTATCACCAGTGGATACCAGTGGAATGGTATTTCAGCAGATAAAAAAATGGTTGGATTTGCAAACTGGGCGAAACTGATCAAAGACACGAAATTCTGGATTGCATTTAAGAATAATGTAATCATTATGATCTTATCCATTGTAATTCAGATTCCTTTAGGTCTTGCAATGGCAACATTTCTTGACTTTGGTGGTAAGAAATTGACTGTCTTTAAAGTTATCTGGTTTATTCCAATGCTGATGTCATCTGTTGCAATCGGTTTCCTTTTTACCTACGCACTTGCAACAAACGGTGGTATCGTAAGTACGATTTCAGGCTGGTTTGGCGGTGGCAACATTGACCTTCTGGGAAATCCGAAGCTGGCACTGATCACAGTTATCCTGATCATTGCATGGCAGTTCACTCCATTTTATATGGTTTACTTTATGGCTGGTTATACAAATATTCCATATGATGTATTTGAGGCAGCCAGAATTGATGGTGCTACAAGAGGACAGTATTTCTGGAAGATTGCACTTCCGCTTCTTGTTCCGTCTATCAAGAGTGCAGCAATCCTTTCTATGGTAGGATCTCTGAAATACTTCGATTTAATCTATGTAATGACAGGCGGTGGTCCTGGTACATCAACAGAGCTGATGGCAACTTACATGTACAAAGAGTCATTCAAGAACTTTAACATGGGTTATGGTTCAGCCATTGCAGGTGGTATGTTTATCCTGATCACAATGGTATCTATGATCACAATGAAACTTGTAAACGGAAAACAGGAGGATTAAGGAATGGACAGCTATAAGAAAAGTAAAAGAAAAAGTATCATAGCCTGGACTGTTGCCTTTATCCTGGCTATCGGAGCAGCAATTGTATCATTTATGCCTTTTGTATTCATGGTACTGAACTCTTTTAAAGAAAAGTTTGAAATGCTTACAAAAGGTGTATTTCAGCTCCCGGATAAATTAAACTGGTCAAACTATACAGAAGTACTGACGGGTGGATTCGGAAACTATTTTAAGAACAGTGTTATCGTTCTTGCTATTTCCCTGATTCTGTTATTATTTATCTCTGCCTGTGCATCTTATCCGCTGGCAAGATTTAAATTTAAAATGGCACAGCCGATTTATGCGATCATCGTAGCATGTATGTCAATTCCGGTACATATTACATTGATTCCGGTATTCAAAATGTCGAAGTCAACCGGACTTTACGATACGATTTGGTCACTGATCGGACCATACATTGCATTTGCAGTTCCGATTTCTGTGTTTATCCTGACAAGCTTTATGAAAGAGATTCCGAGGGAAATCGAAGAATCAGCAGAAATTGACGGATGTGGAAAAATCCAGATGTTCTTTTCCATGATCCTGCCTCTGTCCAAACCAGGTATGGCAACACTTGCTATTTACAACGGCGTAAATATGTGGAATGAGTTTTCTTTTGCAAACACACTGACACAGTCAGCACAGAACCGTACCCTTCCACTGGCAATCTGGGAATTCCAGGGACAGTATTCCATGAATACACCAATGATCATGGCAGTTCTTACTCTGACATTGTTGCCGATGGTTATCATGTTTATCGTATTCCAGGATAAGCTGGTAAAAGGTATGACAGCAGGTGCTGTAAAGGGTTGATATTATCCGGAACATTTGTTGTACTTATTTGCTGGTGAATAATGAATGTGATATGATAGATAACATCATAACATCCGAATAAGAAAATTCCATATTCAATATAGAAATCAATCAGGTTGGGGACAAAAAATTTTTGGCCCCAACTTCATGTATATAAAAAATATGTGACAGATAAGGAAAAACAACATGAAAAAATGGATAACAAAATTCAAACACTGGAAGTTTGATAAAAAGCTTCGCCTATTTGAAACCGTCAGTATTCTTCTTGTAGCGCTGACGGTTGCAGGTGTTTCTCTGAGCTTTTTTTGTGGCAGCTATGAAAGAACAGTCGGTAGAATTGCTGCAAATGCAGAATAATACAGTTTCAGAGTCATTTCGGGATTCTATGAATTCGTATAAAGAGCTTGTGCTGGGAACAATTATGGATGATTCTGTTCAGAATTATTGCAGGCAGGTGGAACATGATAATCTGAAAACAGCAGACATTAATGCGATTTACAGTAAGCTTGAAAATCTGAATAACATGTATGAAAGCATGAATTTTGCAGCAGTTGTCAGTAAAGATTATGAAAACTATTACTATAGAGGCAAAGGCACGCTGTCAGTTACACAGTTCGAAGAGGTATATCCTCAGGCATATATAAGAGGCAAATATGCGCAGAAAGGAACATTGAAGGTTTCCTATAATAATGATTATTATAAAGGAAACAGATATACGTTAAGTATATATTATCCGTTGTATGACTGTAGTAAAGTGTCCGGCGAAAAAGGACTTTTGTGTATGAATTTTGATGATCCGGCTGTGCAGAGAATGCTGGCTACAGGTGATTCATCAGCAGAAACGATAGTTGTTGACACTGACGGGATGATTTTACTGTCTGAGGATAAAGAGAAGACAGGACGATATGTAAATTACATAGATGATATGGAAAATGGAATACAGACTTTTTCAGAGAGTGGAAATATGTATGTATGCCAGAAAATCAAAGGATGGAATTATTATGTCGTCAGTTCTGTATCCAGTTATAAATTATTTGAATCGGCATTACGAACATTAATTGTAGTTATTCTGGTACTTGTGGTGGTTCTGACAGTTGCAAGCTTTATTACAAAGGTTCTGATCAGAAGGATGTATCGGCCTTTGGATAAGGTAGTATCAAAAATGGATCACGTTGCAACAGGATCTTTACGAACACGAATCAATGTAGAAAATATGGGAGAAGATTTTACGAAGCTTGCGGTGGGATTTAACTCTATGATGGACGAAATCGAGGTGCTGATGGAGCAGGTAAAACTGGAACAGCATCAGTTAGAGCAGATTCGTTTTAATGCCCTTCAGTCTCAGATTCAGCCGCATTTTCTTTATAATACGCTGGAATGTATTCACTGGCAGGCAATTGCCGAGGGAAACAAGGAAATTTCCACGATGGTAAAAGCACTGGCAAAATATTACAGAATCTGCCTCAGCAACGGGCATGATGTGATTTCGCTTAGAGAAGAAGTAGAGCATATCAGAAATTATATGATCATTCAGAATATGAGATATGACAACATTATCGGAAGTGAAATCGTAATTGAACCGCAGGTGGAAGAGAGTCTGATACCGAAGCTGACTTTACAGCCATTGGTTGAAAATTCCATTTATCATGGAATGAAAGTAAAAGAGGGAAAAAGAGGCACTTTGTATCTGACAGCTATGAAAGTTGAGGATGAAGTGGTAATCACTGTATCTGATACAGGAACGGGAATGAGCCAGAAAGAAATTGATGAGATGAATGAACAGCTCTCCCGATATGAAGATTCTTTTGGATATGGAGTGAGGAATGTAAATAAACGAATCGAACTTCTCTTTGGAGAAGGGTATGGATTGAATTACCGGAAAAATGAGTCTGGTGGTGTAACTGTAGTGATTCATCTTCCATTTCAGACAGAAATGAAGAAAAATACTCCGGGAGGCGGGCGGACGTGTGTATAAGATATTAATTGTTGATGATGAAAAAATGATCCGTATGGGTATGAAAAATGCCATAGATTGGATGAAGATTGGAATTGATGAGGTATTTACGGCAGCGTCTGGAAATGAAGCGCTGGAAATTCTGAAAAAAGAAGAACCACAGATTATGGTGACGGACATTCAAATGACAGAGATGACAGGTCTGGAGCTCATCAAAGCGGCAAGGGAAGTTGTGCCGGAACTGCGAGTGATCGTACTTACCGGATTTGACAATTTTGAATATGCAAGGCAGAGTCTGCGTCTTCAGGTACAGGATTTCTTTTTGAAACCCATTGATGAAGATGACCTTTCCGATGCGATAGAAAAACAGCTCAAAGAAATTAAAAAGCTGGAGGATGATGAAAAAGAGCAGGCTAGATTATGGCGCTCTCAGGGATCTGTGGCACAGATGCGTCTGGAACAATGCATGAGAAATCTGGTTCATGAGAAAAATAATAAAGAGATGCAGCTTTATATTCTTCAGAAGGATTTTCGGTTTGACATTAAACAGAAGATGAGTCTGATTCTTCTGGAACAGGGAATGTATGCGGAAAGCAGAGATGACGGAAAATTTCGTGCTATGTCGGTAAAGAATGTCTGTATGAGTATGATAGATTCCAGAAATATGGGAATTACATTTACCGATGAAGATGGTACGATCGCAATTGTCTGTTTTGAAAAAGATGATGGAGATAGCGTTCTCGAAAAGACAGAAGAACTGTCTGATGTTCTGAAAGATGAATTTGAATGTAAGCCGAAAATTACGGTAGGAAGCACCGTTCAGGGATTTGAAAATCTTGTGATTTCCTATAATGATGCCAGATATCTTCTGGAGCATGAGAGGGAAAACATTCAGGATATCATACAGACAATGGGTGCACAGAATAAGAAGAAAATGTTCTGGGATATTTATTCTGAACTGAGAAATATTATGATTTCCAATATAGGAAATACTGCATTAGTGATGAAGGCATTTAACACGTTTAGCAAGGCGACAGAATCTTATAATCTTTCACCGACGATTGTGAGAAGATGCTGTTTTGAGATTGCATCTTCCCTGAGTTTTGCATATATGGAAGATTCTGGAGAGATGTCAGATGGAAAACTGGACGCACTTTCTAAAAGCCTGGCATCTGTAGGAAGGGAAGAGGCCTGTGAGATTACCAGAATGTTCATTGACCAGATTCCTGGAAATGAGGAGGAAAATGTACATTACATTATTTCTAACGCCAAACATTATATAGATGAACATCTTGCAGAGGATATCTCTGTTTCCAGCATAGCAACCAATCTCTACATTACACCTAATTATTTTTCCAGACTTTTTAAACGGATTACAGGAGAAGGATGTAATGAATATATCGTCAGAAAGAGAATTGAGAAAGCACGCAGCCTGCTGGAAACAACCAGTATAAAAACAGGGAAAATCGCAATGATGGTAGGATATCGGGATACGAACTATTTTTCGCTGGCATTTAAGAAGCACACCGGAAAGTCACCGACGAAATATAGGGAAGAAATGCAGAAATAATATAAAACAGGAGGATCTTGAAATGAAAGACCACAGGAAAGAAAGAGCAGAGGCAAGAAAAAAAGCAGAAAAACTGGTATCACAGATGACAATTCTGGAGAAAGCATCTCAGTTAAAATATGATGCGGCTCCGGTAAAACGCCTGGGAGTTCCGGCATATAATTACTGGAATGAAGCACTGCATGGAGTGGCAAGAGCCGGGGTGGCAACAATGTTTCCGCAGGCAATTGCAATGGCGGCAGTATTTGATGATGAGGAAATGAAAAGGGTAGGAGATATCATTGCCACAGAAGGAAGAGCTAAATACAATGCTTATTCTGCAAAAGAGGACAGAGATATTTATAAAGGTCTTACTTTCTGGTCACCGAATGTAAATATTTTCAGAGATCCGAGATGGGGCAGAGGACATGAAACTTATGGAGAAGATCCATATCTGACTTCAAGACTTGGTGTGAAATTTGTAGAAGGAATCCAGGGTGATGGACCGGTTATGAAAGCAGCAGCATGCGCGAAACATTTTGCTGTACATAGTGGACCGGAATCTCTCAGACATGAATTTGATGCTGAAGTGAGCATGAAAGATATGTGGGAAACGTATCTTCCAGCTTTTGAAGCATTGGTGACAGAAGCGGATGTGGAAGCGGTAATGGGAGCATACAACCGTACAAATGGAGAACCATGTTGTGCACATAAATATCTGATGCAGGATGTGCTGAGAGGAAAATGGAAATTTGAAGGACATTATACATCTGACTGTTGGGCAATCCGTGATTTCCATGAACATCATATGGTGACTTCTACTGCAAGACAGTCAGCAGCCATGGCATTAAATGCAGGATGTGATTTAAACTGTGGAAATACATATCTTTACATGATGGGGGCTTATCAGGATGGTCTTGTGACAGAGGAAAAAATCACAGAATCCGCAGTAAGACTTTTGACAACCAGATATCTTCTTGGATTGTTTGACGGAAGTGAGTATGATAAAATACCTTACAGTGTTGTAGAATGTAAAGAACATATAGAAGAAGCTCTGAAAATGGCAAGAAAGAGCTGTGTTCTTCTGAAAAATGACGGTGTTCTGCCAATCGACAAAACAAAAGTAAATACGATTGGTGTGATCGGGCCGAATGCAGACAGCCGTGCGGCACTGATTGGAAACTATCATGGAACATCTTCGGAGTATATAACAGTTCTGGAAGGAATCCGCGCGGAAGCAGGTGAGGATGTGAGAATCCTTTACTCACAGGGATGCGACTTATATAAAGAGAAAGTAGAGAATCTTGCGTGGGATCAGGATCGTATCTCAGAAGCTGTTATCACTGCAGAAAACAGTGATGTGGTAGTGCTTTGCGTGGGACTTGATGAAACACTGGAAGGAGAAGAAGGCGATACCGGAAATAGTGATGCGTCTGGTGATAAGATGGATCTTCATCTTCCGAAAGTACAGGAAGAACTGATCGAGAAAGTGACTGCTGTAGGTAAACCTACCATTGTGGTTCTTATGGCAGGAAGTTCAATTGACCTGAATTATGCACAGGAGAACTGTAATGGAATCCTTCTGGCATGGTATCCGGGTGCAAGAGGTGGACGTGCAGTAGCAGACCTGCTGTTTGGAAAAGAGTCTCCATCCGGAAAACTTCCGATTACTTTCTATAAAGATCTGGAAGGAATGCCGGAATTTACAGATTATTCTATGAAGAACAGAACTTATCGTTATATGGAAAAAGAAGCACTTTATCCATTTGGATATGGACTTACTTACAGTGATACTTATGTGAAAGAGGCAAAAGTAACGAATGAAGTATCCAAAGATTCAGATATCAGATTAAAAGTAACCGTAAAAAATGCCGGAATTATCGATACGGATGATGTTATACAGATTTACATTAAAGATTTGGATTCTCCGCTTGCAGTGCGCAATTACAGCCTGTGTGCATTTAAGAGAGTTTCTCTGAAGGCAGGAGAGGAAAAAACAGTAGAACTTACCGTTTCAAATAAAGCGATGAATGTGGTTGACGAAGAAGGAAACCGCTATATCGCAGGCGAACGTTTTAAATTATTTGCCGGAGTATCGCAGCCGGATGCCAGAAGTACAGAACTGACAGGACATCAGCCGATGGAAGTTGAGGTTACACTTTAAGTTTACCGAATCAGACAAGCTCTTTTCTATAATTACGGATATCTGCTTGATAACAGTTACCAATACCATATATATGGGCAGGAGGAAGAAAGACATGAAAAACAGAATAAAAAAAATATTACTACTTGGAATGACAGCCATGTTTACTGCCGGTGCAGCCGGCACTGCAGTAAGTTCCTGCCCTGTGTGGGCAGATCAGGCAGAAGATTCCGGGGAAAACGGCAAAGATGCAGAAGAAAATTCCGGAGAAAACAGTGAAGAAGTGACAGAAGATTCCAGATTAAAGCAGGTGGAGCATCCGAGAATGTCCACTTATGGAATCCGCAGTTTCTCAATTGTAAAAGACGGACAGGAAGTATTCAGAATTGCACAGGAACCGGCAGATTATAAGATGGATTTTGATTATTGGGAGATTACGAATCCGTATGATGAAATCGCAACAGTAAATACTGAAAATATGTATGAAATGTTTGGCGTTCTTGTTAATTTTGATCTGAGTAATGGCATAGATACAACAGATACAGATACGGGACTGGATGATACACAGACATATTTTACTGTGGATTTTGTGAATACAGTCAATGATGATACTGCCAGAGAAAAGGAAGATGCAGATGCGACAGCAACTATTTTGATTGGAAACACAGATGAGAATGGTGATTATTATGCAACAGTAAAAGGATATGAAGATGCAGTTTATCTGCTTTCCAAAGAATCTGTCAACAGCCTTCTGGAACTCAAACCATTTAATCTGATCCTGAAAATTCCGGCGTTGGTAAATATTGATACTCTTGAAAGTGCAGATATGACTGTTGGTAAGAAAACATATACCATGAAGCTCGATGGAGAGAAGTATAAATTCAATAAGAAATCCGTAAAGAAAGAGAAGTTTACAGAACTGTATCAGGCACTTCAGAGTGTAATGCTGGATTCGGAAATCGGAGAGACAAAGAGTGCAGAGGAAAAAGAAGAGGTTTTATCTGTAACATTCCACAGAAATACCGAAGAAGCTCCGGAAATTACTCTGAAATATTATACTTATGATGATATCTATGACAGTCTGGAAATCAATGGAACTGAAAGATTCCTTGTAAAGGCAGAGGATGTTGATGCCTTGGTAAAACAGATAAAGAAAGCGTTTTAACAGAAATAGAAAAGTCCGGCTTTGATTGTGAGATAACAATAAGCCGGACTTTTTTTGATATGTTATAATTTCATTTTTTAAGTATATTTATTCTTGGATTCATTATTTCTGCCAGAATTAAATTATTCACCCTGATAATTAAACCAGTCAAAGTCAGCATGATTTGTGCTGGAATGATGGTTGGAACTTGTGTACATGCCAATGTAAGTTCCGGTAAATCCATTATTGATAACAGAACTTAACAGAGATGCCTTCAGTCCACGAATAAGAGGAATCATTTCCTGATCGTTGTGTCCGTAATAGAAATCGTAGTCAGTAGTATTTCCCTGTACACTGAGGTAAATACGTTTTGTGTCTCTGACTTCTGTTTCTGCAAGCAGAGATTTGATACCATTTTCAGTCTTGTAAGCCTGAAGGACTAATTTTCCGTTTTTCTGAGTTAATACCATTAAATAGTGAAAACGGTCATCCTGTACCAGTGCGATTCCAGCCTCTTCGTTTTCGGCTGCCGGAGTGAATTCCATAGCTGTTCTTGCCAGAAAAACTTTATGTCGTTGTCTGCGTCCGACAAATGAAGGGAGGCAGATCTCATTCATAACTTCTTCTCTGGTATACAGGCGCAGATAGCCAAAACGTTCTGTCAGGGAATAAATCGGTTCTATTGGAGGATGAATGGTATTCCACTGCATCTGCAGCGTTTCACATTCAAAATTATCAGATTCTGGCATTAAAGGATAAATCGTTCGGGGCAGATCCGGCAGACGGTCTTCTGTCTGGACAAGCCCGGTTTCGTTATCTACCATTGGCCATCCATCTTCGGCCCAGATGATTGGAACCATAAAAGTTTCACGGCCAAGGTTATAGTGTTCTCCCTCGTAAGGACGGACTGCCAGAAGAACCATCCACCATTCTCTATTCTGTGTTTCTACGATATCTGCATGGCCGGTTACGGAAATCGGATTTAACAGAGGCATATGTCTGTGAGTGACGATAGGGTTTCTTGGACAGATTTCGTAATCGCCCTGAATCGTACGACAGCGTGCCATCTGTACGCTATGGTTGACAAAGGTGCCGCCTTCTGCAACAAGAAGATAGTACCAGCCATCTTTTTTATAAATATGCGGTGCCTCAATCCATTTACTTCGTGTTTTTACTCCATCCCAGATAATATAGCGGGGACCTTTGAACTGGAAAGTTTCCGGATCAAGTTCGTTCAGATAAATTCCATGATGTCCTTCATAAAGACAGTCCGGACTGATGTAGTTTCCTACATACCATAAGGAACCGTCATCGTCAAAGAACAGGCTGGAATCAATGCCATCGGCTCCTTTTACAACGACCGGATCACTCCAGGGACCGGCAGGATCTTTGGCTGTGATAATATAGTTATCGCGGTCTGCTTCGCGTCCGGCAGAGACAAAGGTGTTAATAATGTAATAAGTTTCGTCGTGATAACGGATGCTTGGCGCCCAGAGTCCCTCAGAAGTTTCACAGTTTTTGTAGTCAAGCTGTTCTGGTCTGTGAATACCATGACCAATCTGTTCCCAATGAACCAGGTCTCTGCTGTGGAAAATAGGAAGTCCGGGATAATAAACAAAAGATGAGGTAACCATATAATAATCATCTCCTACCCGACAGATAGAAGGATCTGGATAGAAGCCAGGGAGGAGAGGATTGTGATACGTTTCTTTTAGCATAAAAGTGCCTCCTAGTAATGAGAATCTAAAGACTAAACAGAAGTAGTCCTGTTATTAAAATGTTTCCGGGCAGGATTGCACTACGGCGAAGAGAAAGTATGTTACTAAAGTGACTCGCCGCAGGTGAAAAGTCCTGCAGGCAGGATTCTTTCCTGTAATATAAAATTAACTATAGGAGAGAACCAGAAAAAGTAAAATAGAAATATGTTTCTATTTTATGGAAAAAACAACACAATTTCAGAGACCAAAATTTTGTATAAATTGATCAGATAGTAAATTGCTGCGCCGACGGCAGCTGCCTCGGTAGGATAGTGGCATGGTCGGATAAAGCTTCCGTTATTTTCAAATGGATTAAGTGAAAGTGCTTTAAGGCGGAACTCTTAAATTGAAGAACTTACAAATGGTCGTGGAGCAGATGTGGTCTTTGAAACAGCCGGTTCACCGGTAACAATTGCTCAGACACCGTTTATTGTACGTAGAGGCGGTACGATCACTCTTGTAGGAATTTCCGCAAAAGAAGAAATCAACTATAACTTTGCTCAGATTATGGATAAGGAAGCAACCATTAAATCTGTGTTCCGTTACAGAAATATTTATCCAAAGGCAATTGCGGCAGTGTCCAGTGGCGCGATTTATCTGACAATCCGGCTGCTGTACAGAAACAGGATATTTGTACAACAGCTGGATTTTTTGTACTATCAGGAAATCACTTCGTAGGATTTCTGTTTAACCAAATCAAGTAAGTCCCCTGCTTCAATTGCGAAGAGCAATAAGCAGTGGGTGGGGACTTGCTTGTATCAGAAGGGGTACAAGCCCCTTCTGATAAACTGCGAAGCAGTTATTTGGTTATGAGCAAGTAGCGAAAGCGGATTGCGAATATCCGATTGACTAAGTAAAATTGGTTACGGTATAGGGGGGGGGTAGTGATAAAATTAAACAAAAATTATCCAAATAAAAGAATGGATTTTTTGCAAAAATCGTAGTATAGTAATGATAGCCTTAGACTATACTGAAAAAAGAGCAGACAGGATTGTTCCCTATCTGAGTCCGAGGGAAAGATTGGCAGAGAGCAGGTGACAGAATTTGGAAAAAGTGATAATCATAGGTGCCGGACCTGCAGGGATTTCAGCTGCGCTTTATGCGGTAAGAGGAAATCTTGATCCGCTGGTGATCAATAATGGGATCGGTGCTTTGGAAAAAGCAGAGAAAATAGAAAACTATTACGGACTGGAGCATCCGCTGTCCGGTCAGGAATTATATGATACCGGAATCGCCCAGGCAAAAGCACTTGGCGTGCGAATGCTGGATGCGCAGGTTCTGGGAGTCGTAGGATTTGATACTTTTGTGGTGAAGACTACAGAGGGTGAGTTTGAAACACAGAGTCTGATCCTTGCAACAGGCAGTAAACGTGCTGCACCGAAAATTCCGGGGATTAAGGAATTTGAGGGAAGAGGCGTCAGCTATTGTGCGATATGTGATGCGTTTTTCTACAGGGGAAAAGATGTAGCAGTTCTGGGAAATGGAGATTTTGCCATGCATGAGGCGAAAGAACTGGCAAATACTGCCTCTACAGTGACCATCTATACAAATGGTGAAGAACCTGAATTTACCCTGGAAGGAAATATCAGTGTAAATACAATGAAAATTCAGTCTGTGGAGGGTGATGAACTGGTTTCCGGAATCCGCCTTGCACCAGATATGCAGGCGCAGGAGACAGACTCAGATACCGAAATGGCAGTCGGTGAGTTTTGCCATGCGGACGGTTTATTTATTGCGATGGGAACAGCCGGAAGTACAGAGATTGCCCGCCAGATGGGCGCGGAACTTACGGAAAAAGGAAATATTCTGGTCAATGAGAACATGGAAACAACCATTCCGGGACTTTATGCAGCAGGTGACTGTACGGGTGGACTTCTCCAGGTGGCGAAAGCCGTTTATGATGGCGCACAGGCAGGAATCAATGCTGGAAAATATGTAAGATCATTAAATAAGTAAAGGAGTAATGAATGATGGCAAAAGAGATTACAGTAGAAAATTTCGAGACAGAAGTATTAAAATCAGAGAAACCAATTCTTATCGATTTCTGGGCAACATGGTGTGGACCATGCATGCGTCAGGGACCGGTTGTAGAAGAACTGGCAGAGGAAGGATACGCAGTTGGTAAAGTAGACGTAGACCAGAATATGGCACTTGCACAGCAGTTTCGTGTTGTGAGCATCCCGACACTGATTCTGTTCAAAGACGGTGCAGAAGCACAGCGTTTCGTTGGCCTTACTTCCAAAGAAGAACTGAAAAGTGCACTGGAAGGCTAAGGATTTATGAAGATTTTATTAGCGGCATGCAATGCCAAATATATTCATTCCAATCTCGCGGTTTATGATCTTCAGGCATATGCAGCGAAATATGCGGATCATATTATATTGAAGGAATATACTATTAATCAGCAGAAAGATGATATCATGCGCGATATTTATCTGGAGCATCCGGATGTGGTATGCGTGTCCTGTTATATCTGGAACATTTCTTTTGTAAAAGAACTGATGGCAGATCTGACGAAGATTCTTCCGGACGCCGACTTCTGGGCCGGCGGTCCGGAAGTTTCTTATGATGCAGAGAAATTTCTTGCAGAGAATCCGGAATTTACAGGTGTTATGGTCGGAGAAGGGGAGGAAACTTTCCTCGAACTTTCCGGACATTATATAGAACAGTCACCGGCAGATCTGAAAGATATAACAGGAGTCTGTTACAGGGACGGGGAAAAAATCGTACATAATGGATGGCGTCAGATTATGGATCTTAGCAGTATTCCGTTTATTTACAAAGATCTGGCAGACTTTAAGAACAGGATCATTTACTATGAAAGCAGCAGAGGCTGTCCGTTTTCATGCAGTTATTGCCTTTCTTCCATAGATAAGAAGCTTCGCTTCAGAGACACAGAGATGGTGAAGAAAGAACTTCAGTTTTTTATAGACAATAAAGTTCCGCAGGTGAAGTTTGTAGACCGTACGTTTAACTGTAAGCATGACCACGCGATGGCAATCTGGAAGTATATCAATGAACATGATAATGGGGTAACAAACTTTCATTTCGAAATTTCTGCGGATTTATTGCGTGAAGAGGAATTACAGGAGATGTCCACTATGCGTCCGGGGCTGATTCAGCTGGAAATCGGAGTACAGTCCACAAACCCGGACACCATTAAGGCAATTCACAGAACTATGGATTTTGAAAAACTGAAGGGAATTGTGAACAGAATCCACAGTTTCGGAAATATTCATCAGCACCTGGATCTGATTGCAGGACTGCCTTATGAAGATTATGACAGCTTCAGGAAATCCTTTAATGACGTATATGCACTAAAACCTCAGCAGTTACAGCTTGGATTCCTCAAAGTACTGAAAGGCTCTCATATGATGGAAATGTGTCAGGAATATGAGATCGTATACAAAACACGCGAGCCATATGAGGTGCTTTCTACAAAATGGCTGGATTATGATCATGTATTAAAGCTGAAAAATGTGGAAAATATGGTGGAAGTGTACTATAATAGTGGTCAATTCCAGAATACATTAGAATATCTGGAAGGCTTTTTCCCGGATGCATTCTCTATTTATGAGGGACTTGGCAGATTTTACATGGAAAAAGGTTACGGAGATGTTTCTCATACAAGAATGCGCCGATATGAAATTCTGTTGGAATTTCTGGAAAATGTGCCGGAGATTTCCATGGATAAGGTGAAAGACCAGATGGTCTATGACCTGTATCTGAGAGAAAATTTAAAAAGCCGGCCGGGCTTTGCAAAAGACCAGAAACCTTTTGAGAGACAGATATGGGATTTCAGAAAACGGGAAAAAGTGGCAAAGAATGCACATGTGGAAGTATTTGCAGATGGAAAGGTGCTGCTGTTTGATTATGCGGACCGCGATCCGCTTACCAATAATGCGCATGTGGAAGATATAACTGAGAAAGTCAGCAGAATTTAAAGAGGTGAAGAAAAATGGGTATGTTTAATCCGAAGAACCGTAAAATAATTACCGCGATTATTGCAATCATTTTAGTACTTGCAATGGTAGTGCCGACAGTTCTGTCTCTGCTTGTATAAGAATTTTTCAGGAGAAAATAAATGAGACTTGGACAGGCGGCAATGGAGGCTCTTAAGGCAGAGATAACAGGATGCCTGCAGCCGGGAGATGAGCTGGTAGTAGCATGTCCGGTTGCCTTAAAAGGAACCTCTGTCATTGCAGAAAATAAAAAAGATATATTGGCAGAACGCTTTTCAGCCGGATTTATCCGGAATTGTATTTCTTTGTGGGAAGAATACGGAGCGCAGAAAGAGGTGGAGGATCAGACTGTACCGAATGAACAGGATTCTGACCAGATTGAAACTGGAAGCGCGCAAAGAGAGAAGAAAAGTATTGTCTGGAATATTGCACTGGAAGCAGGTGCCAGCGCATTATATGACATGGGTGAAGGCGGCTTCTTAAGTGCGCTCTGGAAGATGGCAGAAGCCTCAGAAGTAGGGCTGGAAGCAGACTTTCGAAAAGTTCCGGTCCGGCAGGAGACGATAGAGGTATGTGAAATTTTTGATTTGAATCCATACAAACTTCAGGCAGAAGGTTCCGTGCTGATCGGAATCCGGGGAGGCGAAGCTCTGGTGCAGAAACTTCGAAATGCAGGCTTTATGGCAGAGATTATCGGTCAGACAAATAATGGTAATGACAGGCTTCTGTACAGCGGCGGCAGTGCCCGTTACCTGGAACGCCCTGCTGAAGATGAGATATACCGTATATTGAAGAAATCTGTATAATGGATATAACTTTGCAACTGTAAAGATATAGAATATTAAGGTGATTTTCTGAGAATAGAAAATATAAGTATATCTAATAAATTAGATTAAAAGAGGAATGAAACAAAAATGGCAAAGTTAAATATTGTACTTCATGAGCCGGAGATTCCTGCAAATACAGGAAACATCGGCCGTACCTGTGTGGCAACAGGAACCAGACTTCATCTGATCGAGCCACTTGGCTTTTCTTTAAGTGAGAAAGCATTAAAGAGAGCCGGCATGGATTACTGGAAAGATCTGGATGTGACCACATATCTGGACTTCGAGGATTTCCTGGAGAAGAATCCTGGGGCAAAGATTTATTATGCAACGACAAAAGCACCGCAGACTTACACAGATGTTCATTATGAGGAAGACTGCTACATTATGTTTGGAAAAGAGAGTGCCGGAATCCCGGAGAATATTCTGGTAAACAATCAGGAAACATGCGTGAGAATCCCAATGATCGGAGACATCCGTTCCCTGAATCTGAGCAATTCTGTGGCAATCGTTCTGTACGAGGCATTACGTCAGAATAATTTTGATCATATGAATCTGGAAGGACATTTAAGAAATTACGACTGGAAATAAAAGATTGTTTTTCATTTCGTGTCGAGTAATTATAAAACAGACGGTTTGTAAAGAAACAGGAGGTGTTATATGCCAAATGCAACCAAAGCAGCACTGGAAGAATCTTTGAAAAGACTTCTTCTGAAGAAACCACTGGATAAGATTACAATCACTGATATCACTACAGACTGCGGAATCAGCCGTATGGCTTTTTACTATCATTTTAAAGATATTTATGATTTGGTAGAATGGTCTTGTGTTGAGGATGGAACGAAAGCACTTCAGGGCAAAAAAACGTATGATTCATGGACAGAAGGACTGACTCAGATTTTTGAGGCAGTACTGGAAAACAAACCGTTTATTATGAATGTTTACAGAAATGTAGACAGGGAGAGGATGGAACGTTATCTTTACCATCTTACATATGACCTGATCGTGGGCGTAGTGCAGGAAAAGAGTAAAGATCTGGATATCAGTGGAGAAGATAAGAAATTCATTGCGAACTTTTATAAATATGGATTTGTTGGTATCATGCTTGAGTGGATTCAGGAAGGCATGAAGGAGGATATAGAGGAACTGGTAAATAAGATGAGCCTTACTCTTCATAATACGGTGACAACCTCTATCCACAATTTTCAGAAAAATAGCGAAGAATGCTATTCGGAAATCGGTTAACTTCGAGGGTACTGAATAGTTGTAAAAACTTTACAAAAACCGCAGGGTGATAAAAAACTTATCATTCTGCGGTTTTTGTAAATTGAGAAAAGATATTTTTGCTGTTAATATACAGCCATAGCAACAAGAGAAAAGAAAATTCGGATGGATGAAATCCTTTAAATATGGGAAAAATATAAATCTGAAAGAACGTCCGAAAAAATCTGAGAAAGGTGGATGTGTATTATGAGTAAAAATAAAGGTTTAGGACTTGTATCCGCATTAGCAGTAGGAGCCGGCGTAGCAGCAGTGGTAGCAGGAAAGAAATATAAAACAACTGAGACAAAGAAAAAAGAAGAATATGATGCACTTCACAACACGAGTGAATACCGCAATACAGAGCGTGGAAAATATGAAAAAAACAGCAAGGGAATTTATTATTCCAATGGTAACTACGAAGCATTTGCTCATCCGAGAAAACCAGAAGGCGTAGATGATAAACATGCATATATCGTCGGAAGTGGTCTTGCTTCTCTTGCAGCAGCTTGTTTCCTGGTTCGTGACGGACAGATGCCTGGAAAAAATATCCACATTCTGGAAGCAATGGATATTGCAGGCGGTGCATGCGATGGTATCTTTGACCCGAGCAGAGGATATGTAATGCGTGGCGGACGTGAGATGGAAAATCATTTTGAATGCTTATGGGATCTTTTCAGAAGTATTCCATCTATCGAAACACCAGGTGTGTCTGTACTTGATGAATATTACTGGCTGAACAAAGAAGATCCGAACTATTCTCTTTGTCGTGCAACAAAAGAGAGAGGCAAGGATGCACATACAGATGGTAAATTTAACCTGAGTCAGAAAGGCTGCATGGAGATTATGAAGCTGTTTATGACAAAGGATGAAGACCTTTATGATAAGACGATCGAAGATGTATTTGATGATGAGGTATTTGATTCTACATTCTGGTTATACTGGAGAACGATGTTCGCATTTGAGAACTGGCACAGCGCACTGGAAATGAAACTGTATTTCCAGAGATTTATCCATCATATTTCCGGACTTCCGGATTTCAGTGCTCTTAAATTTACAAAATATAATCAGTATGAATCTCTGATCCTGCCAATGCAGAAATATCTGGAAGAAGCAGGTGTTGAATTCCAGTTCAATACAGAGGTTACAAACGTACTCTTTGAGTTTGAAGGCAATAAGAAGATTGCAAAAGCTATTGAGTGCAAGGTAAACGGCGTAGAAAAGGGAATTGTTCTTACAGAGAATGATCTTGTATTTGTGACAAACGGAAGCTGTACAGAGGGAACAATCTATGGCGATCAGAATCATGCACCGAACGGAGACGCAGAAGTTCGTACAAGCGGATGCTGGAGCCTGTGGAAAAATATTGCAAAACAGGATCCGTCTTTCGGACATCCGGAGAAGTTCTGTTCTGATATTGCAAAGACAAACTGGGAATCTGCAACTGTTACAACTCTGGATGATAAGATCATTCCGTATATCACAGATATTTGCAAACGTGACCCGAGAACTGGTAAGGTTGTTACAGGTGGTATTGTCAGCTGCCAGGATTCCAGCTGGTTATTAAGCTGGACGATCAACAGACAGGGACAGTTCAAAGATCAGGACAAAGATAAAGTCTGCGTATGGGTATATGGTCTGTTTACAGATGTACCTGGCGACTATGTCAAGAAACCGATGAAAGAGTGTACAGGTAAGGAAATCACAGAAGAGTGGCTGTATCACCTTGGTGTTCCGGTTGAGGATATCGAAGATCTGGCTGAGAACAGTGCAGTTTGTGTACCGACAATGATGCCTTATATCACTGCATTCTTTATGCCGAGAACAAAAGGTGACAGACCTGATGTTATTCCGGATGGCTGCGTAAACTTCGCATTCCTTGGACAGTTTGCTGAGACACCCAGAGATACTGTATTTACTACAGAATATTCTGTGAGAACTGCTATGGAAGCGGTATATGGTCTGCTTGGTGTTGACAGAGGTGTGCCGGAAGTATGGGGAAGCGTTTATGATATCAGAGAGTTACTGGACAGCAGTGTGAAGCTGATGGACGGTAAATCTCCACTGGAAATCGAACTTCCGGGACCGCTCAATGCATTGAAGAAACCGCTTCTGAAAGTGGTTAAGGGTACCGTAATCGAGAAGGTATTGAGGGATCATGATGTGATCAAAGATTATATGATGTAATCGCTTTTGAAGATTTGAATAATATATCGAATTATGAAAAGACTGTGGGGGAGACCGCAGTCTTTTTTGAATAAGGGACGTGTAGAAAAATATATCTCTTCCGGCACGGCTGCGGGGGAAAGTAACTCTAAGCCTTTGGAAATTTGCTAAAAGCGTGTCAGAAAAATTCAAACTCGCCTGCGGCTCAGACAGTGAATTTTTCTGACACAACGCAAATTTCCAAAGACTAAGAGTTACTAATCCCCCTGTAGATGTGCCGGAAGAGATATATTTTTCTACACTGTTTAGTTCAAAGGACTAAAAATGAAAAGTGTACAGGAAAAATGAGTTGCATATTGAGAGGACAGATGATAATATATAATGAAATATAAAGAAAAAAATGTGTATGAATAAAAAAAGTCTGAAAATAACTGGGCTTTTATGTGCGTACGGTGTGTTGCAAGGATTGAGAAAGGAGGGTGTTTTATGGAACTGGAGGTTTATCGTAGATATTCGCAGATGGCGAGAGGTCTTGAGAAGGCGGAGCTGGTTTTTAAGAATGGGCGTGTGTTCAGTTCTGGTACGGGTGAGTTTATTGATGGTGATGTGGCTGTCGCGGATGGGATTGTGATTGGTATTGGTACATATGAGGGGGAGACGGAGATTGATCTGGATGGGAAGGTGATCTGTCCGGGATTTATTGACAGTCATCTGCATCTGGAGTCCACTTTGGTGACACCGGGAGAGCTGGTACGTCAGGCGGCGCAGTGTGGAACTACTACATTTATTGTTGATCCGCATGAATCGGCGAATGTATCGGGTACGGATGGAATTGATTATATTCTGGATCAGACGGAGGAGGCACCGGCGAATGTGTATGTGATGATGCCGTCGTGTGTTCCGGCTACTCATGTGGATGATAATGGATGTCTGCTTACCGCGGGGAAGATGAAGGGATATCTGGATCATCCGAGGATTCTGGGACTTGGGGAAGTGATGGATGCACCATCAGTGATTAATGGAAGTATTGCCATGCATGAGAAGCTTCATCTGTTCCGGGACAGAGTGAAGGATGGTCATGCACCGTTTCTGGCGCCTGGTGATCTGGCGGCGTATGTGCTTGGTGGGATTGATACAGATCATGAGTGTGTGGATTATGAATATGCAATGGCTGAAGCGAGAAATGGTATGCAGGTGCTTATCCGTGAGGGAAGTGCGGCGCGGAATCTGGATGCGATTGTGAAGGGAATTGTGGAGCATCATACGGATACTTCCGGTTTTTGTTTCTGTACGGATGATAAGCATATTGAGGAAATCCGTAAAGAGGGGCATATTAATTATAATGTGAAGCGTGCGGTGCAGCTGGGGCTTCCGGTTGAAAAGGCTTTGCAGATGGCAACGATACAGCCGGCAAGATGTTATGGGTTGTATCAGCTTGGTATGATCGCGCCCGGACGTCAGGCTGATTTTGTGATTCTGGATAATGTGACAGATCTGAATGTGGTAGATGTGTATCATTGTGGAAAGAAGATTATTAAGGATGAGAAGATGGAAGTGAAGCCGTGTCCTCCGCATCTGAAAAATACGGTTCATGTGTCAGGATTCAGTGAGGAACGTCTGAAACTGAAACATTCAGGGGAAAAAGCGCACGTAATCCAGATGTTGGAGAAGCAGATCGTGACGAAGCATATAATAGAAGAAGTTCCGTGTGCAGAGAAAGATGGTGAGAAGTATTTTGAATCAAATGAAGAATATCAGAAGATCGCTGTAATTGAAAGACATAAAAATACAGGAAAGATGGGCGTTGGTATTGTGAAGGGATATGGAATCCATGGAGGTGCGATTGCTTCAAGTGTTTCACACGATTCTCATAACATTATCGTGGTGGGCGATAATGATCATGATATGGCCCTTGCGGTGAAAGAGATGATGCGGACTCAGGGCGGTTATACATTGGTATGTGATGGAGAGATTTATGCGACTCTGCCACTGCCGGTGATGGGACTTATGAGTGATGCCGGATATGAGAATGTAAATGAAGCTCTGGCAAAGATGATACCGAAGGCTCATGAGATGGGGGTGAAAGATGGATTTGATCCGTTTATCACGTTGTCATTTATGGCATTGCCGGTTATTCCTGAAATAAGGATTACTCCGAGAGGCATTTATCTGGTAAATGAAGACAGGATGCTTAGAACTCCGTTTAGCTGAATGTCATATAAATCAAAATCTTATTGCTGACAGCGCTTTTCAAAGAGGTTTGACACGTGGCTGTTGAGGCGTGTTGAATAGCTGCGAAATGATTATAAATATAAAAATACCGTAGTGAGAGCAAAATAGCTTTCATTACGGTATTTTGTATGTTTATTTTGTTTTTTCTAAGGTAAAGATAAATTCTGTTCCTACTCCTTCGGTGCTTATTACATCGATGTTCTGATTATGCGCATTGATGATTTCTTTGACAATAGAAAGTCCAAGTCCAGTACCTTTGCGGTCTTTTCCGCGGGAGGCGTCAATCTTGTAGAAACGGTCCCAGATCTTGTTGAGACTTTCTTTCGGGATTCCTGTGCCATGGTCTTTAACTGATACAAAGACTTTGCCATTTTTGACAGTTGTTTCTATCTGGATGGAGGAATTGTCATTGCTGAATTTAATCGCATTGTCCAGAAGGTTGTAGAGAACCTGCTGAATCTGCTCCATATCAGCTTTGACATAGAGTTCATGTCCGGACAGAAGAAGTTCAAGCCGAATCTGGCGGTTTGTGCAGATTCCCTCAAAGGTAGCCGCGGTATTTTTGATTGTATCGTTGATATCGAAACGATGAATATGCATCATACGTTTCTTCATATCCAGTTCATTCAGAGTCAGAAGACTGCGGGTGAGTTTTTCCAGACGTTCGGACTCAAAGGCAATAATTTTCAGATAACGTTCCTGCATCTCATAAGGAATCGTTCCATCCAACATGGCGTTGACATAGCCCTTGATGGATGTGAGAGGAGAACGGAAATCATGGGAAACATTGGCGATGAATTTGCGCTGGTATTCGCCGTTTTTATTTAATTCATCCGACATATAGTTCAGGGTATTTGCCAGATAACCCATTTCATCTTCTGATACAACATCAATTTTGTATTCAAGATTACCACCGGCATATTCGCTGGCACCTTTCATGATTTTCGTGAGAGGTTTGCGGATATAATGACTGTAAACCCAGAGCAGGAGACTGGTAGCTGCATAGCAGATAAGGAAAATAAACTGCATAATAAACAGGATGCTGCTTCGACTCTGATACAGGTTAGTCATTGCGTAGTGAATCGCAACGTATCCTTTTGTAGTCATATCTGAAGTAATGGGAGCTATGACACTAAGCTGGTCAGTATCAAAATAGCCATAAAATTTACCGACCTGATAATAATTACTTCCCCATTTGGCAGCATCAAATTCGTCAAATGGAATCGGTTCATCGATAGCTATATTTTTACGTGTGCTGACAATGATTTCACCATTATTATTGATAATCCATAGTACTGCATCCTGAAAATCCGCGATTGCAGACAGATGTTCCTGAAGGCTGTCTACAGTAGCAGAGGAAATATTGTTTTTTACCGCTTCATTAGAGGCAATATTATGTGCCTCAGTATAAAGAGCGGCACTTAAGGAATGCTCGAAATGCCTTTCTACCATATAAGAGCCGCCCAGGGTTACGAGAAAAAATCCAAAAACTCCGATGAAGATATAGAACACCAGAAATTTTGTGGAGAGATGATGCTGTTTCATGGATTTTTTACCTCGAATTTATAGCCGATTCCCCATACAGTAGCAATAGCCCAGTGTGGGTTGTCTTTGATTTTTTCTCTCAGACGTTTGATATGAACGTCTACGGTACGGGTGTCACCAATATATTCATAGCCCCAGATGTGATCCAGAAGCTGTTCGCGGGTAAATACCTGGTTTGGTGAGGATGCAAGGAAATAGAGAAGTTCCAGTTCCTTTGGAGGCATATCTACCTGATGTCCCATATAAGTGACTGCATAGTTTGTCAGATTAATGGTCAGGTCAGGATAGTTGACGCACTTTTCATTAGAAGAAACAACAGGCTGCTTTACCTGGAAGCGCCTCAGGACAGCGCGTACACGGGCAACCAGTTCTTTGGAATCAAATGGCTTGATCATGTAATCATCTGCGCCAAGCTCCAGACCAAGGACTTTATCAAAAGTTTCGCCCTTGGCAGAGAGCATAATGATCGGCACATCAGAGGTGTGGCGGATCTCGCGGCATACTTGATAACCGTCGATTCCCGGAAGCATCAGATCCAGAATGATCAGATCCGGACGAAAGGAAGCAAATTCTTTCAATGCCTCTTCTCCGTCATTTACGATTTTTGTCTCAAAACATTCTTTAGTAAGATACAGGGCAATGAGCTCTGCGATATTATTATCATCATCAACGATAAGAATTTTCTGTTTGGAAACCATGGCAGTACCTCCTATTTCTTAAATTCTACGATTGTAACACCTGCATCGCCTTCGCCGAATTCACCGAGGCGGAAAGATTCCACGTGTTTCTGACGTTTGAGGTAATTGTGAACACCTTTTCTCAGGGCACCGGTTCCTTTTCCGTGAACGATACGGACGGATTTAAGATGTGCGATATAAGCATCATCCAGATATTTATCAAGTTCGGCAACGGCCTCATCTACTGTTTTTCCTAACAGGTTGATCTCTGTAGATACGTGGGCAGATTTAGACATACGGATCTTTCCGGCGCCTGTTCGCTGCATGGTCGGAGTTGTGATCTCTGCTTCGTCGATCAGTTCCAGATCAGAGATATGAACCTTGGAACGGATGATACCCATCTGTACAAAAAGGAAACCTTTATTGTCGGGACGGCTGCTGACTGTTCCCTTCAGGTTCATACTGAGAACTTTAACTGCATCACCAAGGGAGATGTCCTTGGCGGTAAGCTCTTTTTTAGGCTTCTTCGCAGCTGTTTTCTGGGACATGCCTTTCTCTGCTTTGTTCATACGTTTGCGCAGATCCTGACGTTCTTTTTCTACAGCAGAGAGATCCACATGGTCTTTCTGGAATTTATGGAACATTTTCATGGTCTTGTCTGCATATTCTTTGGCTTCACGGAGAACTGCATGAGCCTCCTCATTTGCCTGACGGATAATGCGGTCGCGCTGTTCGTTCAGCTTCTCCTGTTTGGATTCCATCTCGGATTTCAGGGAAGCAACTTCTTTCTTGTACTGCTCAATTTCACGACGCTCATTTTCGATAGTCACACGACTGCTCTCCAGAGAACTGAGGACATCCTCAAAGGATTCGTCCTGTTCACTGATCTGTTCTTTGGCCTTGTCGATGATGTAGTCTGGAAGACCAAGCTTGGAGGAAATGGCAAATGCGTTACTCTTTCCTGGAACACCGATCAGCAGACGGTAAGTCGGGCGGAGTGTTTCAACATCAAATTCACAGCAGGCATTTTCCACACCTGGAGTGGAGAGTGCATATACCTTCAACTCACTATAGTGGGTGGTCGCCATGGTACGGATGCCCTGTTCGTGAAGATGGGAAAGGATTGCGATGGCAAGTGCCGCGCCTTCTGTCGGGTCAGTACCGGCTCCGAGCTCATCGAAAAGGACGAGGGAGTGGCGGTTTGCTTTCTTAAGGAAAGAAACTACGTTGGTCATATGTGAGGAGAAAGTACTTAATGATTGTTCAATACTCTGCTCATCACCGATATCTGCGTAAACCTCCTCAAACAGTGCCAGCTCAGAACGGTCCAGTGTCGGAATGTGAAGTCCGGACTGTCCCATCAGGGTCAGAAGTCCGACCGTCTTTAAGGATACTGTTTTACCACCGGTATTCGGACCGGTGACAACAAGCAGATCGAAATCATCACCAAGACGG
>NZ_JBWLUT010000177.1:0-10560 GCF_056504575.1 Blautia sp. CGZ-1-C1 | reverse complement strand
TGGAGGTGGTTCATGGCGATTGCCAGTGTCTCATGTGCTTCCTGTGAAATGGAACCATAAGACATGGCACCTGTCTTAAATCGTTTTACGATATCATCTACGCTCTCCACTTCTTCAAGTGGAACCGGAGTCTCAGCAAACTTAAAGTCCAGAAGTCCTCTTAAGTTTCCGTGGTTTTCTTTATCCACCAGATCTGTGTACTGTTTGAACAGATCGTAGCTTCCTGTCCATGTGGACTGCTGCAGAAGATGAATAGTCTGAGGATTGTAACGATGTTCCTCTCCCTGACTTCTCATCTTGTGTGCGCCTACGCTGTCCAGAGTCAGGTCTGTAGGAAGTCCTAATGGGTCAAATGCTTCTGAGTGAAGCTTCTCTACATTCTCTTCAATATCATCCAGAGTGATTCCGCCTACACGGCTGACTGTACCAGTAAAGTATTTCTCGATCACATCTGAGGAAATACCGATTGCCTCAAAGATCTGAGATCCCTGATAAGACTGGATGGTGGAAATACCCATCTTGGAAGCAATCTTTACAATACCGCTGATCACTGCATGATTGTAGTCATCTACTGCTGCATAATAGTCTTTCTCCAACATATGACTGTCGATCAGTTCATGAATGGTCTCAAGGGCAAGGTACGGGTTGATTGCACTTGCGCCATAGCCAAGTAAGGTTGCAAAGTGATGTACTTCTCTTGGCTCTCCGGATTCCAGGATAATTGCAAGGGAGGTACTCTTTTTCGTCTTTACCAGATGCTGATGAACTGCGGATACTGCCAGAAGTGACGGAATCGGCATATGGTTTTCATCTACTCCTCTGTCTGAAAGAACAAGGATGTTTGCACCCTCACGGAATGCTTTATCTACTTCTACGAAAAGACGGTCAATGGCTCTCTCAAGTTTCGTACTCTTATAATATAAGGTAGAAACAACCGCTGTCTTGAAGCCTTCATGTTTAAAGCTCTTAATCTTCATCATGTCTGTATTTGTCAGGATCGGATTATTGATCTTTAATACCTGACAGTTTTCCGGTTTCTGCTCCAGCAGGTTTCCGTCTTTGCCTACATAAACACTTGTGCTGGTAACGATTTCCTCACGGATCGCATCGATCGGAGGGTTGGTAACCTGTGCAAAGAGCTGTTTAAAGTAGTCAAATAATGGTCTGTTCTGTTTGGAAAAGACTGCAAGTGGGGTATCCACACCCATGGCGCCGATGCTCTCTGCTCCGTTTAATGCCATGTTTCTGATGGAAGTACGGTACTGCTCATAAGTATAACCGAATGCTTTCTGCAGACGTGCTCTCTGCTCAGGTGTATATTCTTCCGGTCTTTCATTAGGGATCTTGATGTCTTTTAACTGTACCAGATGACTGTCCAGCCATTCACCGTATGGCTGCATTTTCATAGCCCTCTTTCAGTTCATTGTCATCAATTACTTTTCCCTTTACAGTATCTACAAGAAGCATTTTTCCGGGATGGAGACGCTCTTTTAATACGATCTTCTCTTCCGGGATCGGCAGAACACCTACTTCTGAGGAAAGGATCATATAACCATCGGAGGTAATATAATATCTGGATGGACGGAGACCGTTTCTGTCAAGGACAGCTCCCATCACATCACCGTCTGAGAAGAGGATAGATGCAGGTCCGTCCCATGGCTCCATCATGGTTGCATAGTACTGGTAGAAATCACGCTTTGCCTGTGAAATAGTATCATTGTTTGCCCATGGTTCAGGTATTGTGATCATCACTGCCAGCGGAAGTTCCATACCACTCATTACCAGAAATTCCAGTGTATTGTCAAGCATTGCAGAGTCGGAACCATTTCTGTTTACAACAGGGAGCACTTTATGAAGCTGTCCCTCCAGATATGGTGATTCCATATTTTCTTCTCTTGCAAGCATCTTATCTGCGTTGCCGCGGATGGTGTTGATTTCACCGTTGTGTACCATAAAGCGGTTGGGATGTGCTCTTTCCCAGCTTGGGTTTGTGTTGGTACTGAAACGGGAATGTACCATGGCGATTGCAGATTCATAATCCGGGTTCTGAAGATCTTCGAAGAAAGTACGAAGCTGTCCAACCAGGAACATACCTTTGTAAACGATGGTACGGCTGCTCATGGAAACTACATAAGTATTATCATTACTCTGTTCAAACTCACGTCTTGCAATGTAGAGCATACGGTCAAATGGAAGACCTTTTTCCACATCTTCCGGCTTTTTGATAAATGCCTGCATAATGCATGGCATACATTCTCTGGCTTTATGTCCAAGTACCTCCGGGAATACCGGAACCTGACGCCATCCAAGAAGTTCCAGGCCTTCTTTCTCAAGAATGATCTCAAACATCTTCTTTGCCTGTGCGCGTTTGATCTCGTGCTGCGGGAAGAAAAACTGTGCGATGCCATATTCTCTCTCATCGCCAATCTCAAATCCCTCTTTCTTACAGGCTTTTTTGAAAAATTTATGGGAAATCTGAAGAAGAATACCTACACCATCACCGGTTTTGCCTTCTGCATCTTTACCTGCACGGTGTTCCAGATGTTCTACGATTTTTAATGCGTTTGCAACAGTATCGTGGGTTTTCTTTCCTTTGATATTGACAACTGCTCCGATACCGCAGTTGTCATGCTCAAATTCAGGCCGGTACAGACCTTGTTGTTGCTGTTGTTCTCTCACTTCTTTCATAATCTCCTCATCCTTTCTATTTCTGCTGTTCTTCGCTTATTTTTTATTTCAAGTACACGAATGTGTTTGAGTAATTAATTACCTTTATAATCGACTGCCGCCTGAATAAATCCTCTGAATAAAGGATGTGCATGGTTCGGACGGGATTTGAATTCAGGATGTGCCTGGGTTCCTACATAGAACGGATGCCCTGCAATCTCAATCATTTCTACAATTCGGTTGTCAGGAGAAGTTCCTACAATATTCATTCCCTTCTCCTGAAGTTCTTTACGGAATGCGTTGTTTACTTCATAACGATGTCTGTGACGCTCATGAATCTCTTTCTTACCGAAGAGTTCATATGATTTAGAGCCTTCTGCAAGGATACATGGGTAGCTTCCAAGTCTTAAGGTTCCACCGATATCCTCGACATCTTCCTGATCCGGCATCAGTGCGATCACCGGGTGTTTGGTATCCGGATCAAGTTCAATGCTGTTTGCATCTTCATATCCAAGTACATGGCGGGCAAATTCTACGATTGCCATCTGCATTCCCAGACAGATTCCAAGGTATGGAATCTTATATACTCTTGCATACTGCGCTGCAAGAATCATTCCTTCTGTACCTCTGTTTCCGAAACCGCCGGGAACTAAAATTCCGTCTACATCATGAAGCTGCTGATCCAGATTTTTCTCTGTCAGTTCTTCTGAATCGATCCAGTCAAGCTCCACTTTTGCTCTGCAGGAAATTCCACCATGTTTCAATGCCTCTACCACACTGAGGTATGCGTCATGAAGCTGTGTATATTTTCCTACAATCGCAATTTTTACTGTTTTGTTTGGATTTCTCAGGCTTTCTACCATCGCTTCCCAGTCGCTTAAATCCGGTTTCCTGTTTTCCAGTCTCAGACTTGAGAGAACGACATCTGCAAGTTTTTCTCTCTCCATTGCAAGTGGAGCTTCATATAAATATTCTACATCCAGGTTCTGGAGTACATGACTGACTGGCACATTGCAGAACAGTGCGATTTTTTCTTTAATCTCTTCTGTCAGCTCATGCTCACTTCTGCATACCAGTATATCCGGCTGAATTCCCATTCCCTGAAGTTCTTTTACACTCGCCTGGGTTGGTTTTGTTTTCAGCTCTTCGGATGCTTTTAAGTAAGGAATTAACGTTACATGAATCAGAATTGCATTGTCATGCCCCACATTAAGCTGGAACTGACGGATGGCTTCCAGAAATGGCTGGCTTTCGATATCACCAACTGTTCCTCCGACCTCGATAATGGCAATCTTGTTTTCCTCCGGTGATTTGGCGCGGTAGAAACGACTCTTGATCTCATTTGTAATATGAGGAATTACCTGTACGGTTCCTCCGCCGAAATCTCCGTGACGTTCTTTCTGAAGAACGGACCAGTAAACTTTACCGGTCGTCACGTTGGAATTTTTGTCGAGGCTCTCATCAATAAATCTCTCATAATGTCCCAGATCCAGGTCTGTCTCTGTACCGTCATCTGTTACAAAAACTTCTCCATGCTGAATCGGGTTCATGGTTCCCGGGTCAATGTTGATATATGGATCAAACTTCTGCATGGTTACCTGGTATCCTCTCGCCTTGAGAAGACGTCCCAGGGATGCAGCTGTGATTCCTTTTCCAAGACCGGAAACAACGCCTCCTGTGACAAATACATACTTTACTGCCATTTTGATTTCCTCCTCCATCATCCTTGGTTTATAATGAAAAAGCGTCAGATACAGTATTCAGAGGGCACTTGACCCATCTGATATCCTGCATCTGACGCCTTTGTCAGATCAACATATCCTAATCAATATGTGTTTTCCTTTATTTCAATCCACAGTCAGTAATTTCACAAAATCTGACCTGTCAGCTCACCGCTGATTGTGACTTGTCCTATGTCAATAGGAGATACCGATTTCTCTCTGCCCACCACTGCTTATTGTTCTTCGCAACCTCCGCAGGGAACTTACTTGATTCGGTTAAATCTTCTACATATAACTTATCGAGAGAAAAGAATACTCCTCACAGATGTCTCTTAAAAATATGCTATACTATAAAACATTTTTTTTCGTTTGTCAACAATGAAGTTTCATCTTTAATCAAAAAGACAGCTTTGAATTCTTTATTCTTCAAGTCTGTCTTTTTTGAAATCAATATTTACTTATGAGCGAAAACTCTCATTATGCCACTGCAAACTTTTTCAAAGTACGATTGAATTCTTTGCTCTCACCATGGCAGTCTACAGTCAGAACCTTTGTCAGGTCAAGGCTGAGTACGCCAAGAATTGATTTGGCATCAATTAAAAATCTGTTATAATATACATCAACATCAAAATCGCATCTGGTTGCTGCGTTTACAAATTCCTGCACTTCTTCTGTTGCATTTAATTTAATCTTGCTCTGTGACATGAAAATCACCCTTTCTAAAGTTATGAGTAACTGTCCTGTATCTGTTGCTGCTGTACCATATATCAAAAATAATCAACACCTGACAATTACGGTTTCATTTTATGGAATGCACACATTATCTTCCTCATTGCGAATTTTGTCAAGTTATTTCGAGCATGTAATTTTATCCATAGGAACGTTATTTTTATACATTCAGTATATTTTTATCATATAATAAGTGTTATTTTTTGTCACTATTATTCATCCATCCTCTATATTGGTTATACCACTATGTGAGATTGATCCCATAATCTGTGACAAGTTTCTGCAATTTTTCACGAAATAAATATTACTATTCACTCCGTTCTTAATAGTACGTTTTGTAAAGCATTGACACATGAACAACAATGCATGTATGTATCTAAAACAAATTCTTTTCCTCTCCAGCCTTCTTTGTATATAAGCATAAAAATATAGAGGCAGGTAATCCCACCTCTATCTATAAATCAGATTCACTACAACTGATGCAGTACACTGTCAGCACACTGCACCTTTCAAATGTGAATCATCAACATTTCACAATGTCAGCAAACTCCGCATGACTATAATCCGGAATATCCATTGGATAATTTCCATCGAAGCATGCCTTGCATAATGGCAGACCGCCTGCCATTCCCTCCAGATAATCTGTCTGCATATATCCCAGAGAATCCGCACCGATCATCTTTCGGATTTCTTCTGTACTGTGACTTGCAGCGATCAGCTGGTCATTGGATGGAACATCGGTTCCAAAATAGCATGGATGCAAGAACGGCGGTGAACTGATACGCACATGAACTTCCTTTGCTCCTGCCTCTTTTAGCATATGAATCAGATTGGCAATCGTCGTTCCTCTTACAATAGAGTCATCCACCAGTACGATTCTCTTACCCTTGACAACCGATTCCAGTACACTCAGTTTCAGATGTACGCTGGACTCACGTTCTTCCTGCGTAGGTTTGATGAAAGTTCTTCCAATATAGCTGTTCTTATAGAAGGCAAAAGCAAACGGAATACCAGAAGCTTCTGAATATCCCTTCGCTGCCGGAAGTCCTGATTCCGGAACACCCGTTACGATATCCGCATCTACAGGATAAGACTTGGCAAGAGACTTTCCACCACGGATTCTGGCGTCATAAACCTTCACTCCGTCAATCGTACTGTCCAGTCTTGCAAAATATATATATTCAAATACACAATGGGCTCTCTTTGCAGTTGCAAGAGTCGCAAGTTCCATATTGGATTTCAGCCCATCTTTTGTGATTGTAAGGATTTCACCTGGCTCAATATCACGGACAAATTCCGCACTGACAGAAGTAAGTGCACAGCTTTCAGAAGCAACCACATATGTATTTCCTCTTTTTCCAAGACATAACGGTTTTAAACCATAAGGGTCACGAACTGCGATCAGTTTTCTCGGGCTCATGACAACCAGGCCATAAGCACCTTTGATTTTTCTGGCAGTTTTTAATACTGCTTCCTCTACGGTCTTAGAATGTACACGCTCCCTTGCAATATGGAATGCAATAACCTCTGAATCTGTAGTCGTGTGGAAAATCGCTCCATTCTGAATCAGTTCCCATTTCAGCTCCGGTGTATTTACCAGATTTCCGTTATGTGCAAGTGCAAGAGTTCCCTTTACATATGATAAAACAAGCGGCTGTGCATTCTCGGCAACAGAAGCTCCTGTGGTAGAATATCTTACATGACCAATTCCGATGTCTCCTTCGTATTTACGGACAACATCCTGTCTGAGAACCTCGCTTACCAGACCGAGATCCTTATGAAACTTCACATTTCCACGTTCTCCCTTAGTATCAGAAACTGCAAGTCCGCAGGATTCCTGACCTCTGTGCTGCAAAGAAGTCAGTCCATAATATATGGACGGAACTACGTTGCCGCCATCCAGGTCATAGATTCCAAAGACGCCGCACTCTTCTTTTATTCCAGCCATCTGATTTCCTCCGATTCTATTCAAATGTTCTTTTGTCTGGCAGGTTTCAAATCCAAAAAATCTTATCGTGCAGACACGAACAGCTTTTCGTCACTTAAACCCTGACATCCCAAATTATAATAATTGAAACAAATTTGTCAACCTATCCTTTTTTTGCCACATCTCAAAAATTTTTTCTGAATTTTTTCAAAAAAAGTGCTTGACATCTGTTTTCATTTCGTTTATAGTACAGCACATAAAGCAAAGGCGCTTTGGATTTGAGATAAGTCCAAGGCGCCTTTTTCGTTTTATACTTTTCGCTTTATAGAAAATTTTCGATGAGGAATTTTCTATGAGACGAAATCCGTTACAGATTTTATCGTGATCTGTAGCCGGACTACACATATTCATTTTATCAGCGAAATCACAAACCGAAAGGAGCGTACCTATATGGCACAGAATATCCCTGAACTGTACGGCAGCTTAGTTTTCAACGACAAAGTAATGCGAAGCAAACTGCCAAAAGACATGTACAAAGCATTAAAGAAAACAATCGAGAACGGCACACATCTTGAACTTGATGTTGCTAACTCCGTTGCAGTTGCAATGAAAGAATGGGCTACCGAAAACGGAGCTACCCATTATACTCACTGGTTCCAGCCAATGACAAACGTAACTGCTGAAAAGCATGACAGCTTCATTTCTCCTACAGGAGATGGACAGGTCATCATGGATTTCTCCGGTAAAGAACTTGTAAAAGGTGAGCCAGATGCTTCCAGTTTCCCGTCAGGCGGTCTTCGTGCCACATTCGAGGCAAGAGGATATACAGCATGGGATCCTACCTCACCGGCATTTATTAAAGATGGAACACTTTACATTCCTACAGCATTCTGTTCTTACAGCGGTGAAGCCCTTGATAAAAAGACTCCTCTCCTTCGCTCCATGGAAACACTTGATAAAGAAGCTACAAATCTTCTTCATATAATGGGAAATAAAGAAGTCAGACACGTCAATACAACCGTAGGTCCTGAACAGGAATACTTCCTGGTAGACAAAGAATTATATAAACAGAGAAAAGACCTTGTATTCTGCGGACGTACATTGATTGGTGCCCCTGCTCCTAAAGGACAGGAAATGGAAGATCATTACTTCGGTGCTCTTAAACCACGTGTTGCAGCTTACATGCATGACCTGGACGTAGAGCTTTGGAAACTTGGTATTCCGCTAAAACAAAACATAACGAAGTTGCTCCTGCACAGCATGAGCTGGCTCCTGTATTTGATACCACAAACGTTGCAGTTGACCATAACCAGTTAACAATGGAAGTCATGAAGAAAGTCGCAGACAAACATGATCTTGTATGCCTCCTTCACGAGAAGCCTTTCGAGGGAATCAATGGAAGTGGTAAACACAACAACTGGTCTATGATTACAGACACAGGTGTAAACATCCTTGATCGAGGCAAAACACCTGCTGAGAATACACAGTTTCTGATTTTCCTGACAGCTGTTATCAAGGCTGTTGATGAATACGCAGATGTACTTCGTATTTCTGTAGCAAGTGCCGGAAATGATCACCGTCTTGGCGCAAACGAGGCTCCGCCTGCTGTTGTATCCGTATTTCTTGGCGATGAGCTGACAGAGATCTGAAAATCTATCGAAAATGGTGAATACTTTGCAGGAAGCCGCGCTGTCCAGATGGATATCGGTGCAAAAGTACTTCCTCATTTCGTAAAGGAGAACACAGATACAGAAACCGTACTTCACCATTCGCATTCACAGGAAACAAATTCGAGTTCCGTATGCTTGGATCTAGAGGCTTCGTCGCCAACCCTAGATCACTGACACGGTGGTTCCTGCTGAGTGTGTACACCAGTTTGCAGAACAGTTAAAAAAGACGTTCCGGATGAAGAATATGGACGAAAATGCAATCCATGATCGATTAGGAAAACAATCACAGATCACAAACGCGTTATCTTCAATGGCAACGGATACCGACGAATGGATTGAAGAAGCCGAAGCGTGGTCTTTAGAACCCGAAATTCATACTGGATGCTTCTCCCAAAGTGGATTCAGATAAACAATATCATCCAACTCTTTACCAAATATCATATTTTCACAAAAGAAGAGATTGAGTCCCGTTATGAGATCTGGCTGGAAACTTATTCCAAGAAATGAAACATTGAGTCCAATACGATGGTTGAAATGGTACAGAAGGACTTCCTTCCATCTTAATTGCATACATTGATAAGATTGCAGCTACCGCCGGACCGCGAGCAATCAGTTGTCGCAGATGTAAGCACAGCTTCCGAAGGAAAACTAATCAAAGAGCTTTCACAGCTTGCCGACGAGATTTCCACAGGTCTTGACACCTTAAAGGCAGACACAGCAAAAGCTCTGGCTACCGAAGATCCTTGGCAAATGCAAAAGCATATCAGACAGTTGTTCTCCCATACTTGGAAACACTGAGAAATCTGTAGATGCTGCAGAGGTTCTGATTCCGGATGCACTGCTTCCATATCCTACATATGATAAGCTTCTGTTTTCCGTATAATTTGTAGGATTGCGGGAGCTGCAAAGCAGCGGAGCAATCCGCAGATATCAGGTAATAACAGGGGAATATCCTTATGAACTCTACTTCATAATTCATTATCGATTTCCTCATCCATTAATCACACGATATACGGATATTCCCTTGTTTTACATATAATTAATCGTAGCTTTCATGCATTACATAACAGATAACCCGCATCTTTTTGCATCAGATATGTTCTGCACTATAAAGCCAATAAAATTAAAATACTGATTTTATATTCGCAAAAGCGCGATGAACCTGTAAAATAATTCAGGCCATCGCGCTTTTTGATTCATATAAAATATGAGGAAATTTTTTATGAGGGAGGAATATTATTATGGAATTTTCCGCAGAAAAACACAATATGGGTGCTGGTCGGCGCCGCACTGGTCTTCTTTTATGCAGGCCGGATTCGCAATGGTAGAAACAGGCTTCACATGAGCCAAAAACGCAGGTAACATTATTATGAAAAACCTGATGGACTTCTGTATCGGAACCCCGGTCTTCTGGCTGGTCGGCTTCGGTCTGATGTTCGGTGAAGGTAACTCATTCAATCGGAAGATTGGTGGTATTGCAACAGAAGCACACTATGGTTCAGGAATGCTTCCTACGGAGTCCCTTGGCAATTCTGAATCTTCCAGACAGTATTCTGTGTATATCGCAACAATTGTTTCCGGTGCATGGGAGAACGTACCAAGTTCCTTTCCTATTGCGTCTACAGCCTTATGATCAGTCTCGTCGTATATCCGGATCCGGATACTGCATTCGGGGCGTGGATTTATCAGCCAGATGGATTCCACGATTTGCAGGTTCCTGTGCAGTACATATGGTAGGTGGTGTGGCAGAGCTCCATCGGTGCCATCATCCTTGGTGAAGCGGCGCACGAAAAACGCGAAAGCGTTTCACGATAAATGCGAAAACTACGTCCTGAAGTAAGTGTGG
>NZ_JBWLUT010000176.1:0-5356 GCF_056504575.1 Blautia sp. CGZ-1-C1 | reverse complement strand
CTCATAAAGAGGCAATTAGAAATATCCTTGAGGGAAAGAGCGGAGCGTTCAATCAGCTTTTGCTGGAATGCCTGCTTGACGGACAGAACAGAATCCAAAGAGAACTTGGATGCCAGATGCCAGATGGAATAAAATTCGATTGCTGTCCAAAAATCTCAAACTTTAGCGAAAAATAATAATTAGGAAAGAAAAAACACCAAATCAGTCGACAGAAAATAGGACAAAATACTCTGCGTAGCTTGATTTTTCCATTCTCATTCCTCTATAATATGAGATGTGTTGAGAAAAAACTTTATTTGTAGAAGAATCAGGGAGGAGATAGCCTCATGGAAAAATTAAATGTGGCAGTTGCAGATGATAATGAGAGAATGGTGGAAGTACTTGGCCAGATCATAGAAGAAGATAAAGACCTGGAATTGGTAGGAAAGGCTCATAATGGAGAGGAAATCTGCAATATTATACGTGAAAAAGAACCTGACGTTGTTGTTTTGGACATCATTATGCCGAAAATGGATGGTCTGGCTGTTATGGAAAAGTTTGCTCATGACAAAAGCCTCAAAAAAGCGCCGGTATTTATTGTAGTTTCTGCTGTTGGCCAGGAACGCATTACAGAAGATGCGTTCAGCCTTGGGGCAGACTACTATATTTTGAAGCCTTTTGACAATAAAATGCTTCTGAACCGTATTAAACATGCGCGCAGAGCAGGCGAGAGAAGAATGAGAGAAATCAGCCGCCAGACGGAGAGAACAGAAGAAAAACAGGTACCGGTAAGAAATCTTGAGACAGATGTGACCAATATCATTCACGAGATTGGAGTGCCGGCACACATAAAAGGCTACCAGTATCTGCGCGATGCGATCATTTTGTCAGTGAACGACATGGAAATGCTGAATTCTATCACGAAAATACTCTATCCTACGATTGCGAAACGACATCAGACAACAGCCAGCAGAGTAGAACGGGCTATCAGACATGCGATAGAAGTTGCATGGAGCAGAGGCAAAATGGATACGATAGATGAATTATTTGGATATACAGTAAGTACCGGAAAAGGAAAACCTACAAATTCAGAATTTATTGCCTTGATTGCAGATAAAATCAGACTGGAATATAAAAATCGCTCTTTTCAATAGACATATTTTGGAGTATAATTATACAATAAAGGCTACCAAGGAGGGTTTTTCGCATGAAAAATATTTTATTTGCAACATCTGAAGCAGTTCCGTTTATCAAGACAGGAGGTCTGGCAGATGTAGCGGGCTCTTTGCCGAAATATTTTGATAAAAGATATTTTGATATTCGTGTGATTTTACCGAAATATGCCTGTATGAAACAGGAATGGAAAGATAAAATGGACTATATCACACATTTCTACATGGATCTTGGATACAAGAACTGCTATGTGGGAATCATGCATATGGAGTATGAAGGAATTCAGTTCTACTTTATTGATAATGAATATTACTTCAGCGGACCGAAACCATACGATGGAGGAACTTGGGATCTGGAGAAATTTGCATTCTTCTCAAAAGCAGTATTGTCCGTTCTCCCGGTTATCGGGTTCAGACCGGATATCATTCACTGCCATGACTGGCAGACAGGACTTGTACCTGTATATCTGCATGACAGTTTCCAGCAGAATGAATTTTTCTGGAATATAAAGACAATCATGACGATCCATAACCTTAAATTCCAGGGTGTATGGGATGTTAAGACAATTCAGAATATTACAGGACTTTCAGATTACTATTTCACAGCAGATAAACTTGAGGCATATAAAGATGCCAACTATCTGAAAGGTGGTATCGTATTTGCTGATGCAGTCACCACTGTAAGTAATACATATGCAGAAGAGATTAAAACACCATTTTATGGTGAAAAACTGGATGGTCTTATGTGCGCAAGGGCTAACAGCCTGAGAGGAATCGTAAATGGTATTGATTATAACGTATTCAACCCTGAGACAGATCCATATATCACAAAGACATATAACGCAACTACATTCAGAAAAGAAAAGGTAAAAAATAAAATTCAGCTTCAGAAAGACCTTGGACTTCAGGAAGATCCAAAGGCCATGATGATTGGTATTGTATCCCGTCTGACAGATCAGAAAGGTTTTGATCTGATTGCATATGTTATGGATGAACTTTGTCAGGATGCAATCCAGCTTGTAGTTCTTGGAACCGGTGATGAACGTTATGAAAATATGTTCCGTCATTTTGACTGGAAATATCATGGAAAGGTATCTGCACAGATTTATTATGATGAAACAATGTCTCATCGTATCTATGCAGCTGCTGATGCATTCCTGATGCCGTCCTTATTCGAACCATGCGGACTCAGCCAGCTTATGAGTCTTCGCTATGGAACGCTTCCAATTGTCAGAGAGACAGGCGGACTTAAGGATACAGTTGAACCTTATAACGAATATGAAGGAACAGGAACAGGATTTTCTTTCAGAAATTACAATGCACATGAAATGCTTGCAACTGTACGTAATGCAGAGAAAATTTTCTACGACAAGAAACGTGAGTGGAATAAAATGGTTGACCGCGCTATGGCAGCTGATTTCTCATGGGGCAACTCCGCACGCCAGTATGAAGAAATGTACAATTGGCTGATCGGCGATAAACCGGAATAAAAAATTCATTTTGTATTATTTTGCTGAAAGTGAATGATACACCATAGTTTATAAGAGAATCAGGCAGAAAATATGCATATTAATAACACAAAAGAGCAGAGGATGCAAAAGAAGCGCATTCTCTGCTTTTGCTGTCTTTGATTTTGAGTAACTATAAAAAAGTTACTGTCCACTCTGTGCCCAGTAACCATAAAAAAATTAATTGTTTTCAGAGAAAACAAAAAAGCTTGACATCCGCTTTAAAGTATAATACTATAATGAATAGAAAACGAACATAAGTTCTGAATGCGTATAAGGAGATTATATAAATGATAAGTGAAGAAAAACAGAAAGCGCTGGAAGCAGCACTTGGACATATTGAGAAACAGTACGGGAAAGGCTCTGTAATGAAACTTGGAGAATCAGGAGCCAATATGCAGGTAGAGACAGTTCCTACCGGTTCATTAAGCCTTGATATCGCCCTTGGAGTAGGCGGCGTACCTAAGGGACGTATCATCGAGATCTACGGACCGGAATCCAGTGGTAAGACAACAGTTGCGCTCCACATGGTAGCTGAAGTGCAGAAGAGGGGCGGAATTGCCGGCTTTATTGATGCGGAGCATGCATTAGACCCGGTATATGCCAAGAATATCGGCGTAGATATTGATAATTTATACATATCACAGCCAGATAACGGAGAACAGGCGCTTGAAATCACAGAAACTATGGTACGTTCCGGTGCTGTGGACATTGTAATCGTTGACTCTGTAGCAGCGCTTGTACCGAAAGCAGAGATTGATGGAGATATGGGTGACAGCCATGTTGGCCTTCAGGCAAGACTGATGTCACAGGCTCTCCGTAAACTTACAGCAGTTATCAGCAAATCCAACTGCGTTGTTATCTTTATCAATCAGCTTCGTGAGAAAGTCGGTGTAATGTTTGGTAATCCGGAGACAACAACAGGTGGACGTGCCCTGAAATTCTATTCTTCCATTCGTCTGGATGTCCGCAGAGTTGAGACACTGAAGCAGGGTGGCGAGATGGTAGGTAACCATACCAGAATCAAAGTTGTGAAGAATAAAGTAGCTCCGCCATTTAAACAGGCAGAGTTTGATATCATGTTCGGAACTGGTATTTCCAAAGAGGGAGATATTCTTGATTTGGCAGCTGACTGCGGTATCGTAAATAAGAGTGGTGCATGGTATGCATACAATGGAGATAAAATCGGACAGGGTCGTGAGAATGCGAAGCTTTTCCTCAAAGAGCACACTGACATCTGTGATGAGATTGAGAAGAAAGTAAGAATCCAATATCATCTTTTGCCGGATGAAGAAGGCGATACACAAGAGACTGCGGCAACAGATTCCGTACAGGATGATTCTGAGGAATAATTATGGGAAATGCATTCGGAGATCTGAAAGAATTTCTTGAAAATGCGGAGAGGCTGAAGAGAAGGTCTGCAACGAAGCAACAGAAAAATTTAACAGAAGAACCCGAGGAATACAGAGACGCAAGGCGTAAAGCCATGCGTCTCTTAGAACATATGGACCGCACTGAACGGGGGCTGAGAGAGAAACTGCGCCAGACAGGATTTAGTCCGAGGGCAGTAGATTATGCGCTGGCATATGTAGAATCCTATGGATACATAGATGATGAACGATATGCCAGAACTTATATTGCATACAGAATGGATACAAAGAGCCGCCAGAAGATTATACAGGAACTTATCAGCAAGGGAATAGACAAGGAAACAGCAGAGTCTGCATGGGAAGAAGAGGCTGCGCTGAATATGCCTGATGAGAGGAAAATCCTGTATCGGACTGTGGAGAAGAAATACTCTCCCGATACCGAACTGGATGAAAAAGAAATGCGCCGATTGCAGGGGTATCTGCTAAGAAGGGGATTTAGCTATTCAGATATAAAAAGTGTGCTTGAAGATATGAATATCCGGACGACTGCCTGGTAACGAAATCGTTCGCTGCAAACGTGTTGAACAGCAAGCAAAATCGGAAAAATATTCAAACAATTACCTAGAAAAACTTGACATAAGTATGAAAAAAAGATAAACTTGTATTGTTGTATTTGTACAATGAAAACTAAATAAGGAGGTGCTCCTGTGACAACAACAATTATTGTTGCAATTGTCGCTGTGGTAGTCGCGCTACTTATTGCGGTTCCTGTTACTTGCAAAGTCGCTGTAAACAACAAAATCCAGAAGGATGCAGAAGTCGTTGGAACAGCCGAAGACAAAGCAAGAAGCATCATAGATGAAGCTCTGAAAACAGCCGAGACTAAAAAAAGAGAAGCTTTATTGGAAGTGAAGGAAGAATCTCTCCGTACAAAAAATGAACTGGAGAAAGAAACCAAGGAACGAAGAAACGAACTGCAGAAGTATGAAAACCGTGTATTAGCCAAAGAATCCGCGGTTGACAAGAAAGCAGATGCAGTGGAGAAGCGTGAAGCGGAATGCACAGCGAGAGCAGCTGAGGTGCAGAAAAAAGAAAAACGAGTAGAAGAACTTGAGCAAAAAGGAGTACAGGAACTGGAACGTGTTTCAGGTCTGACCTCCGAACAGGCAAAAGAAGAATTACTCAGATCCGTTGAAGATGATGTAAAAGTGGATGTAGCCAGACTTTACAGAGAACTGGAGAGCAGAGCAAAAGAAGAAGCTGGTAAGAAGGCCAAGGAATATGTAGTCAACGCCATTCAGAAATGTGCGGTTGATCATGTAGCTGA
>NZ_JBWLUT010000175.1:0-3440 GCF_056504575.1 Blautia sp. CGZ-1-C1 | reverse complement strand
TCGCTATCACACGATAATCCATGTACTTCAACACAATCCTCATTCTTTATTTCCTCCTCTATCTCAGATATATACCCATCTATCAGCGAATTTATTATTCGGACAATTCCTTTATATTCTCTCTCTTGACGATTTATGGCATTATATAACTCACCTAACGATTGGTAAAATATATGATTTTCAGAATATCCACAAGCCTTTTTAAACCCTTTATCATCACTTATAATGGCAATTACTTCATCTTCACCAAATCTTTTTCTAATTTGATTTGCAATAAATGCGTCTGGAAATTCTTTTCTTTTTTTCTCACTAGATTCAAATGGTGGATTTATAGCAAAATAATCAGAAACTATCCCATCCAAATCCACTAATGACAGATTCAATATCTCTGGATTTAATTTCTCCAAAAATTTTTTCCACATCTCCAGGCTCTTTGTCCTGTATTCTTCTTTATTCAGCATTAGTAAATTAGTTTTTACCCCTATTTCCTCTAAGAATTTATCAGATACTCCATTTATTAGCTCTTTTCGCAGTCCGCGAAATGAAGAACAAACTCCATCGCTCGCTTTTATGATATGTTTTTCTACCTCTTTTAAAACAATGTTACTTAATACAATCTTTATTTTTCCAGCTTTGACATGATTAACAAGTAATCCTAATGTACTATCTTGACTAAAGTCCAATTTATTGGCATCAAAGATGTTCGTATCTAACGTAACATATAATGGATATTTAATCATACTCCGTCTCCTTGCATACATAATATTCGTAAGTGTATCAAAACATGACGTAGTGTAAAACAGCAAAGCTCCTGTTATAATACCTACATCAATGTTTGAGACACTTTTTGTTCCTTTTTAAATGGCACTGCTCTGGCAGTTCTTTTGTTAATCCTCAATAACCAGTACCTTTTTATCTTACCATATTTCTGAGATAATCGCTCTAACAACATTTCTAATATGACTTCGTACAATTCGCTCGATTTGCGCGATTCGTGTTCATTTTACAAGAGGTATAGGACATGATCCAGTTATCAGACGAACAATTAAATAACCTTGGTAAAAAAGCACTTGTTGTTATCGTTTCTTCTTTACAGGACCAGCTCCTTGCACTGCAGTCCCAGCTAGATCATGCCAATGCACAGCTTTCGGATAATAACCGTCAGATCGAACTGCTCACAGAGCAAATCCGTATCATGAACCAGAGATTTTTCGGACGTAAATCAGAATCCTCTGTTTCTGAAGTCGATGGTCAGCTTTCCCTGTTCGATTCCTTCAACGAAGCTGAATACCTGAAACAGGATTCCCTTAAAGAACCTGAGATCACAGAAGTTGTCATCCCTTCTTACCATCGCAAAAAAACTGTTGGCAAACGCGAGTCTAATCTGTCCGGACTCCGGTACGTATCATCGAACATACACTTTCCGCTGAAGAACTGGCTGCCAGATTTCCTGACGGCTACAAAGAACTTCCCGAAGAGATTTATAAACGTCTCCACGAAACAATCTACGACAGCAAAGAGATACATGCCGATGATGAATCACCGGTAAAAGTCATGCAAATCAACCATGCAAAGGTCAAAAACGGTAAGAAGACCTATATGTGGGTCTACCGGAACCGGCCTCTGCGCGGCACACATTCTATCCTTCTCGTTGACTGGTAGCCTTCCCGTCATTCGAAACATCCCCGAGAATTCCTGAAGACTTTCTCCAGAACTGTGGTCACAGACGGATACCAGGTCTATCACAAGCTTGCAAAAGAACGCCGCAATCTTAAAGTTGCAGGCTGCTGGGTTCATGCCAGAAGACCTTTTGCTGAATTTATAAAATCTGTCGGCCAGGACACTGCCAAAGGCTCCATCGCCCAAGAGGCATACAGCATGATCACTGAGATCATGCACATTGACAATACTCTTCCATGGTCATCCAGAGTGCAGAAAGAATGCCCAAATAAACACAAAAAATCCTGATTTTTTAATGTATTTTCCATTTCCATAAAATTCTCTCAATCCCCACTAAAAATGCGGGGATTCTTACTATTCAGTACTCATGTTTGAGAATTTACGTTGGAAAACCCATTATAAATAGATGAATATCCTGAAAAAGGAAAACGTCCGTCCCATAATATGGTCATTTATGCGTATTTAATCGCGCAGTGTTTTATCTAAACTGTATGCTTCTTCCATGAAGATATTGTGTTCGTTCTTCTCTAATACGGCGTTTCTAAAAATCTTAATGTCAAGTAATTCTATTTTCATATAGTTGTCGTGCTGGAAAACAATTTTCCCACTGATGTGTTACAGGATCATAATATCTTCTTCCTGATTCAGAAAACAAAAATAGTCTACTTTTAGCTCTTGAAGCGATAACATACAATAATTTTTTAGCCTCAGAATCTCTTTGTGATTGCTCAGTATGTATATTAGGAACTTTTCCATACAAAAGTCCAAAGGCAATTACACATTCATATTCCTCCCCTTTTACACCATGACAAGTATTTATTACCACTCCCTTTTTTTCTTTAAACATTCTTTTAAACGTATTTAAATCATCAGAAAGTCTATACTTTTCATTTTCAATGCGAAAATTCATTTTTTCTTTAAAGTCTTCAAATTGTTTTTCCAATTCTGGGCATTCTTCTATTCGTATATCCATTTTAAGTAGAAGATTTTCTATACCAGCACATACAAATTTACTTCCTATATTTTCTGTTGATTGATTTCGAAATGTATTAATTATATTGAGAAATTCTAATATAGAATACTCGACTAATCTACCTGAATACTGTTCCAATACTTTCAAGAATCTCTGTTGCTAGCTTACATCGACTTCCAATTTTCTTAATCGAAGGATCTGTAAGTAATAATTTCGATATTTTATAGAAAATATTCATATTATCCCTTTTAATTGGGGTAATATCAGGTGCATCAAAACTAATATCTGGCAATTTTTCTTGTAATTCTCGCGAAAGTGGATATATCAACCCCCATTCAGGTGCGATTATACATATTTCATTCTCTGGTATCCCATCATTCAATGTATTTTGAACAATTTCTGCAATAGCATCACTCAAATAGTCCTTATACAGGCTTATTATTGTAGTCTATAATTCCTTTTAAAGCACAATTACTTCCTTTCGCAATTATGGAATAATTTTCTATCATATACGGCAAATAATAATTTATTATCCGCTGGGTACTTCTCTAACATCCATTCAACGTACATTCCTGAAATTTCAATGTAGAAAATTCATTGTTTATTTCTGCAAGAGACTTCGCAAACACCCCCAATAGAACCATAAATAGCTTGATTTCAGGATCACCATAAAAATTCACTTCAAATCCTGAATTACTATCTGCATTTGCAATACTCTTCAACAATTGCATATTGGAGATCTCGAGTGTCCTGATATTCGTCAATACATATCAATTCAATAGTATCA
>NZ_JBWLUT010000174.1:0-2231 GCF_056504575.1 Blautia sp. CGZ-1-C1 | reverse complement strand
TGGTGTAGAACCTGTTGC
The DNA here is from genome assembly GCF_056504575.1 of Blautia sp. CGZ-1-C1. NCBI lineage: Bacteria > Bacillati > Bacillota > Clostridia > Lachnospirales > Lachnospiraceae > Blautia > Blautia sp. CGZ-1-C1. Next base: position 2,213 of record NZ_JBWLUT010000174.1, on the reverse strand, counting down.
CAGTCCAAGAACTGCTCTTGGTTTCATAATAATCTGAGCAGACATAATATTCGCTGCCTTTCTGCTTACATCATAATAGTCTTTACCTGCATAAATAATCATACCAATTCTCCTCTTCTGGTTATTTTTTTAATATCCACTCTACCATTTGTTTCATCCAGATTTACTTTATCTGTTATCCATTTAAGGTAAACCCATTATAAGTGTCATTGAATTTATTTTCAATGAATGGCAGGGTTTTAGATTCTTCTTTCAATTCCTATCAAATCATCCTGCATTCTATATCCATTTCAGATATTTTTATGAAAATACTTTCTTGTTCTATTTTTATGTTGAAATTATTTACATCATATCTTGAGAACCGTTTTCTAAAATGATATAGTATATCTTAATCAAACAACACATACTGTATTTTCCCCCTATTGCTTGTCACTTTTCGCAATTGAGGCAGGAGGCTTACCTGATTCTGTTAAATAGGTAGTCAATCCATATACCATTACTACGAAGGGAACTAATTATTTACTGGCACTCAACAAGCACAATATCATTCCGTTGATTGAGTCTTATTATCATACATTTACTCCACTTGAAAGAACTATCGCTGATTTCTTCATTCATAATACAGACGAACAGGATTTCTCGTCCAAAAATGTTTCCAGACTTCTCTATGTTTCAGAAGCATCCCTTTCCCGTTTCGCACAGAAGTGCGGATTTCATGGGTACAGAGAATTCATTTACGAATACAAGCAAAGCCTGATTCCTGCCCCCGAAGAAAACATTCCCAGTTTCGAAATCTCGGAATTCAATACCTATCAGGAGCTTCTTAACAAATCCAACGCCTTACTGGACAAGGCTCAGATTGCACGAATCACTAATCTTCTGGTATCTAAACCACGTGTTTATGTTTATGGCAGAGGCAGCTCAGGACTCGCAGCTCAGGAGATGAAGCTGCGTTTCATGCGTATCGGACTGAATATCGAAGCTGTTACAGACAGTCATATTATGAAAGTAAACTCCGTTATTCTCGATGAAAACTGTCTGGTTATCGGAATTAGTGTCAGCGGACAGACAGATGACATTATCTCTTCCTTAACAGCCGCGCATCAGCGAGGAGCTTACACTCTCCTTATGACCGCCAGACAGGACAAATCCTATCAGGAATTTTGCGATGAAACACTGATCTTCGCCAGTATGGAGCACCTCGAATATGGAAATATTATTTCTCCGCAATTTCCGATTTTGCTGGTTTTGGATGTACTTTATGCACACTATCTTCAGATTGACAGAAGCAAAAAAGAAGCGCTGCATGAATACACCATACAGACGCTTCAGCCTCATTTGATCAAATGATAAATTTTCATTAGTTATCAGAAATATTTAAGCCCTTCATTTTTAATTCTATTGGGCCTCATAAGAGAAAACCGGTGCTCCTGTTTTTTCATCCCAACGGATTTTCATCAGCATGGCATGTCGATTCGGATTATACAGTGGATCACCTACTATCTCTGCTTCTGTTCTTGCATGGTAAACCATAATAGGATTTCCTTCTTCATCTACGGTAAAGGAATTATGTCCCGGACCGTAGATATCTTTTGATTCATCTGTACAAAGAACCGGGCAGCGTTCTTTAGTCCATGATTTCGGATCAAGGAGATCGGCATTTTCATCAGCTGTCAGCATTCCCATACAGTATGCAATGCCTGTTTCAGATGCTGAATAGGTAAGATAGATTTTTCCATCATGATGAATTACCGCCGGACCTTCATTTACCCAGAATCCAACTCTTTCCCAGTCATAATCCGGTGTAGTAAGCAATACCTGAACTGTTTTCAATTTATACGGTGTCTCCATCTCGCCAATGTAAAGATTGGAAATTTGTTTTCCTACACCTACTTTCTCAGCCCATACATAGTAATGTTTTCCTTTATTTTCAAATACAGTTGCATCCAGAGAAAAAGCCTCAAAAGAAAATTCGTCTTCATCAGTGCGTCCCATTTTGCCCTTTTCTGTCCAGGCTCCTGTAAGTGGATCTGCATCTGCGCATTCCAACACATATGGGCGAATTGCCCAGATATCATCTTTATCTCCACCTGCAAAATAGATATACCATTTTCCATCCAAATAATGAAGTTCCGGTGCCCAGATATGTTCACTCATAATTCCTTCTTTATGCTTTTCCCAGACCGTCACTTCTTCTGCGTCTTTCAGTCCCG
>NZ_JBWLUT010000173.1:0-6086 GCF_056504575.1 Blautia sp. CGZ-1-C1 | reverse complement strand
CCGGATTATCATCATATGTATAAAGTGCAAGGACACAACGCTGCATAGCATTCATGATATTGGCATTCGTTCCTTTCATAACTACGTCACGGACAAAACGACCACCCAGATCTTCCATATCAAACATTACATCCAGAAATCTGGAAAGTTCATCCTTATCCGGAAGCTTCCCAAAAATCAAAAGATAGATAGTTTCTTCAAAGCCAAAACGTCTGCCCTTCAGGCCGCTGATGATATCCTGTACGTTAATTCCCTGATAGTATAAACGACCATCAGCCGGGATCTGTCTTCCGTTGATCAGATTGTAGCCGTTGACATCAGAAATTTCTGTAAGACCTGTAAGGACACCCTTACCTGCGGAGTCACGCAGACCTCTTTTTACATCATATTCTACATACAGATTGGGATCAATATGATGATTCTTGAGCAGTTCCTGTTCAAAGAATCTCAGTTCTTTTACGAAGCTGTTTGGAGTCTTCCAGACTCATCATTTCATGTTTTTCCATAATATCTTTCCTCATTTCCCCAGTTATTATGCAGGTATTTCTGCTAAAAAACACTGATACAGTGAAGAGCGGATGCATCCTTGCGATCAGTGTTTTAGTATGACGAACATTTGTATTTATACCTATTTAATGATTGTACAGGAAAGTAGTGGGAAAGGCAAGCTAAAGATTGTATTTTTTTATATACAATCATATTAAAGTGCTAACGCTTTAAAATTCTACAGAACCAACAAGTATTTTCAGAAAAGAAATATGTATTACATAAATAAAATAGAATGGTAACATAAATAAGCCAAATGTGCTATAATAACCATGTTTATAACCCGTATTTGTATATTTATGTTTCCGTTAAGCAGGAAATTTACCCTATATGCACATAACATATAATATTTCCAGTCCGAAAACAGATACATATATAGAGTTCGATTAACAGGATTTACAGACAGGAAGTAAATGAAGAAGTAACTGAAGAAGCAAATAAAGAAATACATATAAAAAGGAGTATATAGGAATGTTCAAAGAAAAATGAAACGAGTAGAAGACTCACTAACAGAACAATCTCACTTATTAATGCCTAAATGTCTTAGCCCAGCCGGATATTTATTCGGTGGTCAGCTGCTTGCATGGATTGACGAAACTGCAGGAATTGTTGCCAAGCGCCATGCAGAGATGAACGTTGTAACTGTAGCAGTAGATAATATGTATTTCAAAGCCGGAGCAAAAGTAAATGATACCATTGTACTGATCGGACGGCTTACTCATGTCGGACGATCTTCTATGGAGGTACGTATTGATACCTACTGTGAAGCTCTCTGACGGAACAAGAACCATGATTAACCGCGCTTACTTCACAATGGTCGGAACAGATGAACAGCAGCATCCGGTAGAAGTTCCGGGACTTATCATTGAAGGAGTTACCCAGCAGATTGAGAATGAAGCAGCACAGAAACGTGCCAAACTCTGGAAAGTCCGCAGACATGAGGGATTTTAACCGAATCAAGCAAGTAGCGGCAGCGGATTGCGAATATCTGATTGACCCAGATCAACCAGGTTGCCAAAACAGATTATGGATTATTAAATTGGTAAAAAAACTGGTATGGAACAGAATTTCCGGCAGGTATGGTAGTAGGATATATAGATGTAGCCCGGGGCGGTTCTTCTGTAACCAGAAATACCTGATTTATTTATTCCAAAAACAAACGGATTTCCAGAACCCTGGAAGATTTTATCACCTATATAGAACGGGACGCAAAGGAAGTTGAAGGGCATTAATCAAAGATTCAATAAAAAAAGAGAACCTTACACGATCAAAAGATTGTGACAGGTTCTCTTTTATTTATAAATTAAAGTTTTTTAGTAGCATTTGCTACATGGACCATACCCCATGGCTTCTGCCTCTGACTGAGTAACCTGTCTGGCTGTATCAGGATTCATTCTTCCACAATTCGGGATACTATGATATTTTTCTCCGGTTGCAGGTATCCATACCATTGCGCCTGTTGCCGCAGAAGAATCTTCCTGCACAGAATTCTGCTCAGAAACTGTTGTTTCTTCATGGTATGATGTTCCGTCGGATGATAAGTCATCAGATGAATTTGCGGATGAATCTCCGGAAGAATAATCATTACAAGGATTCTGAGACCAGTTAATCGTTGTTCCGTCAGATACCGCGATAATAGTTCCCTGTTTATCTGTACGAAATACAGGAATTTCCATATCCGATAATCGTCCCATTGTCTCTGCTGATGGATGATTATACTGGTTATTCACACCGCAGCTTATCACCGCATAAGACGGAGAGGTTGCCTCGAGGAAATCCCATGTGGTTGAACTTGCAGAACCATGATGTCCAATAGAGAGTACATCACAGTCAAGGTTCATTCCTGTACTGATCATATCCTGCTCACTAGTTTCTTCCGCATCACCGGTAAAAATAAAGCTGTTTGAACCATTTTCCAGTTTGATCACAAGAGAGTTATCATTACTATTCTGGCTGATACCACTTGGAGCCAGGACAGTAAAACTTCCGGTACCAAAATCAAATGTATCACCGACAGATGGATACTGTACAATAATCGCATTTGCAGTAGCCGTATTCATAAAGGTGTTAAATAAATTAGAAGTATGTACGTAATCCGATCCTAAGACGTTACTTACTTCGAAAGTATTTAAACATGGAATAAGACCTCCGAGATGATCCTCATCATAATGAGAAGAAATCATATAATCAATCGTCTGTACATTTTGCTGTTGTAAGTATGATACAACTTCATCTGCGTGGTTCTGATCACCACCGTCGTATAACAGGTTTTGTCCTCCGGACTGCACCAGAATAGCATTTCCCTGTCCGACATCCAGAAAATGAACTGCCATTTCTCCGTTTGTTTCCGCAGTTACTGTCAGCGCTGCCTGAGGTGCTAAAGTAAACAGCAAAAGAAACAGCGACAAAAACAAGGATATCAATTTGTTTTTTCTCTTCATAAGAAAGTCCTCCTAAGTATTTATAGCAATATGATTATACCACTTATTTTATGCAAATCATATTCCACAGATAAAAAAGGTTATAACGACATTCTTTTATATTACTGTTCACTGCGTTCTCAGCAACACGCTTCGCGATGCACAGAATTTATGCTATTCGCTACAATAAAACCAGGAAGTATAACAGTTCAGTAGCTTATCTCACAGAAATTACAGTCTGTACATTACTTACAGGATAACATTTACTGAACAGTTATTTATAAAGTTATTCGGTTATGAGCAAGTAGCGGAAGCAGATTGCTTGATTCGGTTAAATTTCTCTGTTCCTATCGTTCTTTCTTCTGGTTCTTCAATTCATCAATCAGTGTCTGTACAAATTCCGCAGTCTCTTCCCCACTGTAGAGCCCGCTGTCATCCAGGCTGGAGAGATAATCCATAAAAGTAGTCAGAATACTGGACTCATTGATGATCAGACAGGTCGTCCGGTTATGAATATTGTTAAATAACATATATCCAAAGGTACTGTTTACGCACAAATGCAGATTATCAGAAAGCTGATTCAACGGCTTCTTAAGCAGACGGTAATTGCCATTTTTGCAGCATGGAAGAATACGGCATAATAAGCGGATTCTTTCCGATACAGTAAGCGGCCTGTAAAAATTATCCGGTATTTCTTTTATCCGGCCTTTTTCAGCAAAGTCAGCAAGACCTCTTTTCGTAAAATAGACATTCGCCAGACCATTTTCCATTTTTGACTGATTCACCTGGAGTAATGCCGTCATCTTTTTAATAGCATTATCCCTGTCGGGAAATTCCGGTATGATTGCCTGGCTAAGAAGCTGCCTGTCAATAAACGGAACCATACAGGCCTCCGGCTGTAATACGTAGTTTGGTGTCTCTGTATACACAGGACTGTTGAAATCATTTTTATCCATTGACAGATATTCCGTAGCCAGAAATAGCGGCTGGCATTTATCCTGATAAGAATCATACAGACTCCAGAGCATGGAAACCACCGCAGGATCTCTGTAAAAAATCCCTCTTGTATAATCAGAATTACAGGTAATTACATATTCTGATGACAAAATCATACAGGAGAGACCATTCATACTGTAATAATGTGCAAAAATATCCTCATAGAAATAATACGGATGATAGTCCATACTTGAAAAATATAACGGAAGTATTTTATTTAAATACATCAGATTATAAATCTCATGATTCTCTGTCATCTGGTTTGTTTTACTCATACAAAATGTATGTTCAATTTTCAGATGTCCGGCAGGTTTCAAACTGGAAAGCATATTTAACAGAAAACCATAATCCGGCTGCAATAAAAGCGCAATTTTGCCGGAAGACTTCTGTGTTTCCGAAGAAATCATATAGTGCAGCAGATGGTTTAACTCCAGATGAGTAGAGACTACTGTGCAATCAGACGTATTTACCGGAGTCTGGATATCTGTATCTGTTTTATAATCATTCTCATCCTTCATCTTCTTCAGATCGTCCAGAAACAGAACCGGTTCTCCGGAGAAATTTCTGGGGAAGTTCATGAGATATTTTTCTGTGTATTTTCGCTTATAATAAAGATCTTTTCCCAGTTTGGAGATCAGATAAGCCTCCTTAAATTTACGATATTCTACGGGAGTAAGATGAAGAAATTCTGCAATTTTCTGGAATACTTCCATGGAAGTCGGATTTCGTTTTCCGTTTATAATCTTATACATGGTAGAACGGTCAAGGTTACAATATTCCAGAAGAGAGTAAACTTTGATTTCCTTTTCATCAATATAGGAACTAAGCAAATCGGAAAATTCAGACATAAATTAAACACACCTCAATATATTTCATTTCGGGTGACAGCTCAATATTATATGTGAAAACACATCTCCATCCACTGTTTATTGCTCTTTGCAATTGAAGCAGGAGGCTTACTTAATTCGGTTAAGTAGTCACTGTCACCAATGTATTAACTATACCATTTTTTGACCAAATGTAAAAGACGAAATGAGTTACATTTTTGTAAAAAAAGTTTTCTGAAACAATATAGAGGTAGATTCAAAGTCTGCTGATACTGATATCTATGTTCGTTTTGTCAGAATCAAAAAACAGGTTGCTGAATAGACATAATCTATATTATAATACAAGCATAAGAAACTGAAATTTACAAAAATGAACAGCTTATACTTATATTGGTCTGGTGTACTATCCATCAGGATGATTTTATTTCATACGAAGGGAGCATATAGAATGGATTGGAATTTAAAGATTACAGATATGGCAGGTGCTACACCAGAACATTCATCAGTTATTGTCAATTTTGTGGCTGCGGTCAGATACCAGTTAAAAAACAGCACTTGTTATGTTTATTCCGATAATGTACAGTACCGTTTTAAAGATGCTGACGGAAATAATAAGATTGTCATTCCTGATGCTTCTATAAACTGTCGCACTAAATCCAGGAGAGGGAATACATTTACAGATGACCCACGCTTTGTTATGGAAGTGTTATCTCCGTCAACTGAAAAATATGATCGTACAGAAAAGATGGAATTATATGCTCAACAGGAGATAGAGGAGTATTGGATTGTTGATTGGCGTACAAAAACAATAGAGATTTATGAACTGGACTATGATGAGAATGATATTCCCCAATATTATCTCTGGAAAACTATTAGCGAAGAAAACAAGGATGAATTAAGATTGATCCATTTTCCCAATATTAAGATAGCCTTTGAAGATCTGTTTGATGAGATTGACTATTAAGATATAGTATGGAATTGTAGGAGGTGATAACATGCCATTGCTGAAAGAGGAATATAGAAAAGAAGAGAAGATTAATGGTGTAATCTATGATATGTCACCATCACCAAACTATCAGCATGGGATTGTAGATGGTAATATTTATCGAATCATATCAACTGGTTTACAGGGAACACTGTGTTTGGCATTTATGGAGAATCTGGATTATAAATATCATGCACAGGAAAGTAATGATTATGTGATACCAGATGTGATGATTATATGTGACCGTAAACATTTGAATAACCGCGCGTCGCATTCTCGTTACTTCAGTGATGAGTTAGACGCGCAATTTTT
>NZ_JBWLUT010000172.1:0-44906 GCF_056504575.1 Blautia sp. CGZ-1-C1 | reverse complement strand
CCAATGTTGGGAACTTAGCGTCAACTTAAGGACTTTAAATCGATTTACTTGTTCTTTGAAAATCAAATAGTAAAAATATACAATTTCGAGCGTAAAATATCAGCACTATGTCTACTTGACAAATTGGTCAAAATTTGCGGCGCAGCCTCTTGAATATATACTTTTTTAGGAGATAATGCCATGAATTATTATGATTTAATTTCTTTGATTTTGACACAGCTACATGAACGGATTAATTCCGATGAATTTCTTGAACGATTTCGACGTCCAAATTCTTTTGTGCGATATCGTAAACTGACATTGAAACAGGTTGTTGCTTATCTTGTCCATTCAAAAAAACGTTCCATGGATATTGAATTGTCTGATCTTCAGCGCCAGCTTCCGGACATTGATTTTCCTGATGTTTCCAGGCAGGCTGTTTCAAAAGCCAGAAAAGGAATTCTGCCGGATCTTTTCAAAGAACTTTTGGATAAACAGGTTGAAATGGTTTATACACACCTTGACTGTCCAAAAAACTGGTTTGGATACCGTGTTTTTGCTGTTGATGGGTCTACACTGGAGATTCCCTTGTCCAATGATACCTCTGCGGAATTTGGGGCTATTACCAGCTGCAACAATCATGATGTTTTCTGGGTTGAAGGTCTGCTCTCAACTATTTATGATGTCTTTCTCGACCAGATAATTGATGGACAGATATATACGAAAGCGGCCGGCGAACGTGATCCGGCAAGAGAGCACTGGACCCGGCTGCAGGAACTGAACCTTGCCGACAATGCCCTGCTCATTTTTGACCGTGGATATTACTCAAAAGAATTATATGAGGACCTGGTTTCCAATGGATGCAACGTTTTGATGCGTTTAAGAAAAGACAATAAATTTTGCAAATTAGGTTCCGATGATTTTTCATGGACAGCTACTTCCGCAAATGGCAAACCGATCCTTTACCGGGTTGTAAAAGTTCCTCTGCCCCAAAAGTCCAAGGAAGCAAATGAGTATCTGGTAACTAATATTATAAATCCATCTATCTCTCCATCCTTGTTATATAACCTTTATTTTGAACGCTGGAATATCGAAACAAAATACAGGGAACTAAAAGACTGGTGGGAACTGGAAGAATTTACAGGGACAAGCTGTAATTCTATTGAGCAGGAATTATATATAAACCTGTTATTCTCCAATATTGCAGCGCTTGTCAAAACAGAAGCTGACAACATTGTAAGGGAAAAAGCATTTGTAAAAAACAAATGGGCATATCAGGCAAAAAGGACTTTTATCATAGGCGAAGTCAAAGCTCTTATGCCCAAGTTCCTTTTTATGTCCATGGAAATACTGCCAGTTATCATGAATTTAATCATAAAAGCATCAAAAAAGCGTTCACAGATTCACCCTGGCAGATGCTATGAACGCTCTAAAAAGAACAGAGACCGGAAACACATTCACACAAGAAAATCCGTTCTCTAAACACATACACAAGATATAGCCATTTTGAAAGGCCTATCCTGTATAGGTCTATTAAACTATACCATAAATTCTGCAATAAGGCGATATAATTTTTTACTATTTAATTTTTAAAGAACATATTTTAATACATACAGGTATAATTCATTTAAGTTGACGCTAAGTTCCCAACATTGGAGTCTGACACTATGAAGTGCAAATAAAAAGGATAAAGCAGAGCTAAAAGATCTATAAAAGAATTATAAAATCGGAAATAGAGTGGAAAGAGAGAAGAAAAAAGCCAGAGTTCCTGCTATAATACTTACATCAATGTTTGAGGCACTTTTTTCTGTTCCTTTTTTTAAATGGCACTGCTCTGGCAGTTCTTTTGGACCACATTGGGGTTCTGACCCCAATGTGGTCGAATCAAAAAACGTTTAGAAAAATTGCTTAAAAGAAACGATTTACTATTCATCTGAAAAAATACGCAGAATACCGGAACTCAGGCAGAATGCAGGTCTTACCACACCGCTTCTGGCAGGGCTTGTTCATACGAAACTGTATCTGCCTGCGACCGGGGCAGGCGTGCCATATACCAGTGGATTCAATACTGCGTCCGGTGTGGCATCAATTGTAGCAGCAGATGAAGGCGATGAAGAATCCAGAGTCCTTTACAATAACGGAGACGGAACCTGGATCGATGAGAACGGAAATCTTTATGAAGAGTAAATGAAAAGAAACGTTTTCCGTAAGCAAATAAGGGAATGGAAAACATTTCTTTTTTTATAAAATGTTATATGAGATATAAAAGCTATTTTGAAATATAATTATTTGATAAGAAAGACATTTTTATTTTACAACAAACAGACATTTTTATGATAAAATATCGATAAAAATAATTTTGGACTGTAACAAAAGTCGTTGCAGTGTCTAAACTACATCAAATGGATACGGAGGAAGAAATGTGCGGGATTTGTGGATTTACAGGTTACAGACAGGATCAGAAGACAGTAATTGAAAGGATGATGAAAGCCATTGAACATAGAGGCCCGGATAGTGAAGGCTCTTTTTGCAGGGAGAAGATTACGCTGGGCTTTCGAAGACTTAGTATTATTGATTTAGAAGATGGGCAGCAGCCTATGGAAAGTGCGGACGGAAACCTGCATATTGTTTTTAATGGGGAAATCTATGATTATAAGGAACTGCGGGCAGAACTTGAGGCTTCCGGCATTTCTTTCTGTACCCATTCTGACACGGAAGTTCTGGTAAATACCATTCAACAGTATGGTGAGAAGGCACTGGATAAGCTCAGGGGAATGTTTGGGTTTGCAGTATGGAATGAAAAAGAGCAGACTTTGATGCTTGCAAGGGATTTCTTTGGAATTAAGCCTGTGTACTATGCCGAAATAGATGGACATTTTGTATTTGCTTCTGAAATTAAGAGTATTCTTGCATTTCCAGGCTATGAAAGAAAAGTAAATCAGAAGGCCCTGGAGCAGTATTTGTCATTTCAATATGCCCCTCTGGAAGAGACCTTTTTTAAGGGAATCTATAAACTTATGCCCGGACATATGCTTTTATATAAAAACGGAAACTATGAAATAAAGACTTATTTCAAAACAAAGCTTACACCTGGCAAGTGGAACCGTAAGACGAATATGGATCAGCTGCGGAGCCAGCTTGCAGAGATTTTAAGGGATTCGGTGAAGCACCACATGTTAAGCGATGTGGAAGTCGGCGCGTTTTTATCCGGGGGAGTGGACTCCGGGTATCTGGCTTCTGCCTCCGGTGCAGATCAGGCATTCACAGTGGGATTTGATGAGGGAGACCGATATAGTGAAGTAAACAAAGCTGCCAAAGTGGCAGAAAAAGCAGGATTGAAACACCATGTGAAAATCATATCCAAGCAGGAATTCTGGGATGCCCTTCCAGATGTGATGTATCATATGGATGAACCACTTGGGGATGCCTCTGCAGTTGCACTTTATTTTCTTTCCAAAGAGGCTGCCGGACATGTTAAGGTAGTCCTTTCCGGGGAAGGCGCAGATGAACTTTTCGGTGGATACAATATTTACAGAGAACCTGAAGCATTAAAGAAAGTTGCCTGGATTCCGTTCGTGCTCAGACGCGCTGTCAAAAAACTGGCTGCAAAGCTGCCAGACGTGAAAGGACGGGATTTCCTTATCCGCGCAGGAATGAAAGTAGAAGAACGCTTCATCGGAAATGCATATATTTACTGTGAAAAAGAGAAAGCACAGATTTTGAAAAATAAAGTAACAGGACCTTCCACGCAGGAATATTTAAGTCAATTTTATGAAGAGCTTGAGTCAGAAAACAGAGGCTCACTTCAAGACATGGAAAAAATGCAGTCTGTAGATCTGAACTACTGGCTTCCTGGCGATATTTTGCAGAAAGCAGATAAAATGAGCATGGCACATTCCCTGGAAGTCAGGGTACCATTTCTGGATAAAGAAGTTTTTAACTTTGCAGCAAAGCTTCCGAAAGAAGCCAAGATTGCAGCAGGTACAACCAAATATATTTTCCGTAAAGCTGTTTCAGAATTTCTTCCACAGGAAACCAATGAACGGAAGAAACTTGGTTTTCCCATTCCAATCCGTGTGTGGCTGCGGCAGAATGACTGGTATCAGATGGTAACAGATTTATTTACCTCGAAAGAAGCAGAAGAATTTTTCCATACAGAGAAACTGCTCCAGCTCCTGAACAACCATAAAGATAAAAAAGCAGATAACAGCCGTAAAATCTGGACAGTTTTAACATTCCTTATCTGGTACGATAGATTTTTTACTACATGTTCGAAGTGAGAGAGTTGGTTATGAGACGGTAAACATGTAAATGTACGAAAAATTTATAAAGTCTACCAATCAGGTTTTTTTCGTTGTACAATGCTTTCTGTCGTACAGGGTTACTTTCCTTTGTAATGGTTTTGCCAAACTCATTATACATCAGAAAGCCCTGTACGATATTTTTTATGAAAAAACCTGTAAAGTGGTGTATTTATTTATAAGAATTTCGATAATCGGTAGGAGTCATATTTTCATATTTTTTAAATACCCTGCTAAGCTGGGTGGAACTATTGTATCCAACATGCTGTGCAATCTCATCAACCGTCATGTCTGTTTCTATCAGATATTGTTTGGTTGCTCTTATCCTTTCTGTATGCAAGCGAGTTAAATAAGATGTACCGGTTGCCTTTTTTAATAAAGCACAAATGTAACGGGGATTCAAATTTACACTATCAGCAATATCATCAAGAGAAATATCTTTTTCATAATTGTCTTTGATAAATGCATCAATTTGTTGAATTTGTGGATTACTTTCACTGCTAAAAGTATATTGCTTGAAAAGCCTGCTCTTTATATTGTTAATAAATAGCTCTATTTCGGATACGAGATTATCCTTTGAAAGAACTGGAATTGATACATTCAAATCCGCTGGGAGTGAAAAACCATTTCGCTTGAGGTAGAAGAAAATATTCTGTTGAAAAGCACGATATATATTTTCATATGTATAGGTATTAACCGTCGTGCTGCTTTGTATATCTTCAATAATGGAAGTGATCACCGAATGATCGATATGCTGCTGCGAATCAAGAAAAACAGAAATACATTTTTTATATATAAAAGCTGCCAACTGTTCTTCCTGAATATCTTCATTGAATACTTTCTCGTAAAAAAGCCTTTGAGCCGCATTCAGATATAAATTATGAAGTTTTTTTACAGAAGTAGAGTTAAGGCTGATTCCTATGTGCGCTGTTGGGTAAAGGGTTAACAAGCTCTTTTTTATTGCTTCTGATTTTGCTAAATATTTTGGGCGGTTGCATAATAACAAGATTTCTGATTTTCCCTGAAGCTGAAAAATATAAATCAGTGTATAATAAGTACTGAGTTCTTCTTTTATCTGGCTTTCATTAATTTCCTGTGAAACACCGGAAATAATAATTACAGTGATATACTGATAGGGAAAATAATCACAAAAAACATGATCTGAAAGTAACAATTCCGCTGGAGAAAGCCCATACAAGGTAAGATTTAAGATATTGAGTAATTGATTATTATGCTCCTGATCTAACCTTTTAGTCTTTCTTGAATATGATTTCTCAATTAATTCCTGAAGAGCCGATTCGCTAATTGGTTTTAGCAAAAAGTCTAAAATCCCATATTTAACAGCCTTTTGTGCATATTCAAAATCCGCATGGCTCGTAAGTATCACAATGTCTCCTGAATAGTTACACTCATTCAGTTTATCAATCATACAAAATCCGTCCATGAGTGGCATTCTAATATCAGTGATGACTAAATCAGCAGAGGCGTGTGTGAGCAAATTCATTGCAGACGGAACACCATTGGCAGATAGTACAGATATTGAAAATGGAAAAGAGAGTATTTCTTCAATTATTAGTTTAATTCCATTAAGAATCATCTGTTCATCAACAACAACAACAAGTATCTGAAACATTTTTTGATTTAAACCTCCTGTTTAATCGAAATTGTAACAATAGTCTGTTTATCTGTAACGGTCAAATAAATTTTTGTTTGACCTGCGTAATAATAAGACAACCTCTCCTTGATGTTAGAAAGAGCAATCCCATGACCATTTCCCTGAAAATCTTCTGAGGATATGTCTCCGGAAAGATACTTATTTACCACTTCGAGTCTGTCAGAAGAAATTAAGGTTCCGGTGTTTGAAACCCTAAAAACTGTCAAATCATCTTTTATGAATCCGCAAAGGCTTATCTCGAAAGTATGTCGGGGTCTGACCCTATGAAGTACAACTAAAAAGGATAAAGCAGGGATAAAAGATCTATAAAAGAATTATAAAATCGGGTATAGAGTGGCAAGTGGGAAGAAAAAATAGAAATTGATTTAGTAGGCGATAGGAGAATTCAGCTATGGTTATATTCTCCTTCGCCTTATAAAAAGTAAATATATAATACGATAAGATTAGAATAAATATAAAATGGTTCTATTGCAATCTGGCAGTTGACTCTGTTGTAAGTGCGTAAGTGCCTTAAAACATGGCGTAGTGACGGATGTCAGAGTCTGATCCTATGAAGTACCATATGGATGAGACCAGGATCCAGTGCAATAAGGAAGAAGGCAAACTTCCAGGCAGCGAATCCTTTATGTGGGTCATGCGCAGTGCAGCAAGCGAAGAGATCTAGGCAGCATTTTTCTTTTATTCCCGCAGCCGGAGCGGTGAGAATGCCCGGAAACTACTTAAGAGTTTTGATGGATACCTAATCACGGATGCCTACTCCGGTTATGATACTGTGCCAGACATCAAAAGATCCCTGTGCTGGTCCCATGTACGGAGATACTTTATAGAAAGCATTCCGCTGGATACAAAGGGAACACTTCTAGGGTCTGACCCTATGAAGTACAGGCTTATTGACTACATATAGTAATAGTATGGATGGGGTGGCTGAAGTATCGTTATGCTTTGATTATAAAGAAATAAAGCATATTATTATTCCAACATTGGATGAATACAGACAACTGGTTGAAAATATAGATTTGTGGGAATTGCACGATGAGAAATATGACATTTTATCGAAAATAATAGTTTGGGAACGATCAAGAGGTGATTTTTAATGTTTGCAAGTTTTAATGATGTATTTAAGGGTAAATCTTTACGCGAAAAAAAAGTACCGGATGTAACACTTAAATATTTGAGTAATAACCTTCCTAAGGGGGTTAAGTATGTTTCGGATGAACATGGAAATTTAACGATTACATCGTCGGATGGATTCTGCGGTAACATTAGGAGGTTTTAATGTTACTGTTACAGATGAGATGCGGTCTGTATTGGGGAAACAGTGTTCTGCTGCACAAATTGCAAAATATGCCTATAATACACAGAAAAAAATTGAAATGAATTTAAAAGAAGATGGAATGATAATTGTAAATGGAGAACGATAAATGTAGGGGTCTGACCCTATGAAGTACAACTAAAAAGAATAAAGCAGAGTTAAAAGATCTATAAAAGAATTATAAAATCGGAAATAGAGTGGAAAGAGAGAAGAAAAAAGTCAGAGAAAATTATCTGGAAATTATAGTGCTAGTTTATTGACAAAAGAGATAAGAGGTCATATGATAGTAGTATATAAGTTGAAGGATTTTTAGACGAGCACTAAAAAAGCAGTAAAAATAGTAATTTACAGAAAATTCAGTTAATTACTTGTAAAAATAGCTCTCGGAAGCCAGTAAAATCACAATGTCATTAACTTTAGCAAAAGCAGAAATCGTAATTATTATAAATTATGATTCCTGCTTTTTTACTTTTGATATGGGCATACTTATCCCTTGTTTCTACTATTCATATCTTTTTAGCTAATACGCTCTTTTATGAGTATTTGAATATTTTCCTGCTAACTGGCCTTTCGTTCTTTTGTAATGACGGTCAGGACGAATCGGAACAAGATTCTTACTGATATCTTCATATATCTGTTGAAACAAGATACTTTTCTTTTTCTCATTCGTCTCAAGAAGAATATAGATCAGATCATTTTTTAAGATTCCAATACTAACTGTCTGATTGATCATCATTTTATGCTTTTTCTCTGTCTCTTTCTGATCCAGTTCACGTTCTGCGTCTAATATGATATCTTCAGCTAAATTACTCAGATATATGGTACTGTATATATCCTGTAATAACAGAATCGCTTTTGTCCCTGTGAAATTTTCTAATTGTAGCCGACTTTTTAAGGTTTCGTATGCAGTTTCTATTCCCCATATGCCGATATTTTAGAAATGCCGACTTTTGACTTTCTGAAATATTAGATTTATAGGACTTTATAAATATATCGGCATTTCTTACTATAGAGATGTAACCAGTTATCACTGTAGCTAGTCCATCTGCATTCACATCTTTTCAGAAGAACGAGGGCAATGCACCTGTATCAGGCAGGATTGCCACTTCCTACTATATCTGAATGGCTTGGTCATTCGAACATAGAAATGTCTCGTTTCTATGTAAAGGTTACTGAAGCAATGAAGAAGGAAGCACCACATAAGCTTAGCGATAGTGATAGTTCCGTCTTTAAGGATTATGTGGTGTTCAAGTATGCCAATGACGAAGATATTATCAAACGGCTTTGTGGATTGAAATAAATGCCGATAGTTTATTACCGTGCCTGACATCGGGTCAGGCATGGGATCTTATAGAAAATTTATCGGCATTTCTAAAATATCGGCATAATCGACCATCTCATATGATATAATTCTTTAATTTCGTTTGTAGAGAATTCAATTTCTGAGAGATTCGTGGCTAACACTTCTAAGCTTTCATTTTCTAATGGGATTTTTATCATACGTAATGAAATTTCTCCCAGTTCTTTCATACGTTCTCCATCTATCGTCCCTTCATAATGTCTGATTCTTGACTTATCAAGTTTTATTTTAACCAATTGATCATTTTCCGACAGACTGCTTTGTTCTTTTTTATAATCACTGCTTTTTAAACGTACGATAAATTTAATACCTTTATCCATCATATGTATAAACGCAGGTGTAGAAGGATATCCTCGGTCCATGATAATGATAAATGGAATATTTCCTATTGTTTCCGGTATTCGCTCTAATTGCTTTTCTGCCAGGCGCATCTCATCAAATTTTACTTTGTTACAATCACTTTCTAGTATCATGCGATTCATTACATCATAGATACAGCCTAATCCTATTTGAGCCTGGGGTTTTGTATTTTTTCGGCTTGCAGAACCATACAGTTCCAGCGTTTCAGCAGTGGTAGGAATATTAATGTCTGAGCCGTCTGCTGCTAATATTAAATGACCTTTATAAGTTGAAAAAGAAGAATCCGCATAGAAGTTGCGGTTATGATATTTATACAGCTCTAAAAAAGCATCTGGATTAAGTTTCATACGCTGTTTCAGATATCCTGGTTTGGAAATGAAAGTTCCTGGATGAGCAATTTTCATATAATTTCTCAGTTCCAATGCCAATGTCAGCCCCTTTCTGTTTATCATTGTGAAAGGAAGATCCTGAAGAGGCATTTTTCTGGTTCTGGTAAAATGATTTTGGTTACCAGACCGACAAAATGCCCTAAATTCATTAGAATTCATTTTTTCTATATCCATGAATGTACGTTTTTGAGAATGTTTCATGAGCATCACATCCTTTTCTGCGGCAGGTTCATGGTTTCTCTTTACAATATAAGCATATCAAAAAAAAGCAGAAGATATCTAATCCTTTTGGAATAAATATCTTCTGCTTTAAGTTAATGACATTGAGTGTTTATAAGACTCTCAGGGCCTATAAATACTTAAATTTAAATAGAAAATTAATCTTTACAGATTATTTACCCATCTGTTTTGCAACTTCTTCTGCGAAGTTCTCTTCTTTCTTTTCGATACCATCACCTGTCTCGTAACGTACGAAACCTTTGATTGCAATCTTAGCGCCGTTTTCT
The DNA here is from genome assembly GCF_056504575.1 of Blautia sp. CGZ-1-C1. Classification (NCBI taxonomy): domain Bacteria; kingdom Bacillati; phylum Bacillota; class Clostridia; order Lachnospirales; family Lachnospiraceae; genus Blautia; species Blautia sp. CGZ-1-C1. The sequence continues at coordinate 35,024 of NZ_JBWLUT010000172.1, read as the reverse complement.
TTAGCAACCTGCTCTACGTATTTAGCTACAGACTGTTTTCCATCTTCAGCTTTAACGTATGTCTGGTCAAGAAGGCAGATTTCTTTAAGCTCTTTTTTGATACGTCCTGTGATCATTCCTTCGATAACCTTAGCCGGTTTCTGGGATTCTTTCGGATCGTTCTGGATCTGAGCCATAAGGATTTCTTTCTCATGCTCAATGTATTCTGCGCTTACTTCGCTGTCGCTTGTGTACTGTGGTTTCAGAGCTGCAATCTGCATTGCAACGTTCTTAGCCATTTCTTTAACAGCGTCATTAACTACGTCTGTTTCAACATCTACAAGAACACCGATCTTACCGCCCATATGTGTGTAAGAAGAAACGAAACCGTTCTCTTCTGTAACCTGAGCAAATCTTCTGATGTTCATGTTCTCGCCGATAACTGCGATCTGAGCTGCAAGAGCTTCTTTAACAGTCTTAGTTGTGTCAAGTGCCCATGCTTCTGCAAGGAAAGCGTCGATATCTGCTGCTGTTGTGTTCATAGCCTGAGCTGCAACATCTGCTACGTAGTTCTGGAATTTCTCATTCTTAGCTACGAAGTCTGTCTCAGCGTTAACTTCTACAACAACTGCTTTCTTTCCGTCTTCAGAAACTAAAGTTTTGCAAAGACCTTCTGCTGCTACACGGCTTGCTTTCTTCTGTGCTGTAGCAAGACCTTTCTCGCGAAGGAATTCTACTGCTTTATCCATATCACCTTCTGTAGCTGTAAGAGCTTTCTTACAATCCATCATTCCGGCGCCGGTCATTTCTCTTAATTCTTTTACCTGTGCTGCTGTGATAGCCATTTCATTTTCCTCCTGAATAATATTCGTAAATCGCCCGGAGGGGCTTTTCCTTTTCAATGACAGGAAAGCCTGTCAGCTTTCCTGTACTGGTTCAAAAAATTATTCTTCTGTAGCTGCGAACTCTTCAGATTCAGCTTCGATTTCACCGTCTACATCTGTAGTACCCTGTTTTGCTTCGATAACAGCGTCTGCCATTTTGGAAACGATTAATTTTACTGCACGGATAGCGTCATCGTTACCTGGGATTACATAATCCAGTTCTTCTGGATCGCAGTTAGTATCACAGATACCGATAAGCGGGATTCCTAATGTATGAGCTTCCTGTACGCAGATTCTTTCTTTCTTAGGATCTACGATGAAGATTGCATCCGGAAGTCTCTTCATTTCTTTGATACCACCTAAGTTTTTCTGTAACTTAACGAGTTCTTTTTTCAGTTCGATAACTTCTTTTTTAGGAAGAACGTCAAATGTTCCATCAGCTTCCATAGCTTCGATCTGTTTCAGTCTTGCAATACGGCTCTGGATAGTTTTGAAGTTTGTAAGCATACCACCTAACCATCTCTCGTTTACATAGAACTGTCCGCAACGCTCTGCTTCTGTTTTGATAGCATCCTGAGCCTGTTTCTTTGTTCCTACGAATAAGATGCTTCCGCCGTCTGCTACGATATCAGCGATTGCATTGTAAGCATCGTCAACCATACCTACAGACTGCTGTAAGTCGATGATGTAGATACCGTTTCTCTCTGTGTAGATGTATGGAGCCATTTTAGGGTTCCATCTTCTTGTCTGATGTCCGAAATGTACGCCTGCTTCTAAAAGCTGTTTCATTGAAATAACGCTCATGTTTGTTCTCCTTTTTGGTTAATTTCTTCCGCCCGGTTCTTTTTCCTGGGGACCCAGCCTCACACCGCAGGGCACCATCCGCGGGAATCTCCGAACGTGTATATTTTGCACACGCAATAGATGCGCATGACTCGCAACTTCTGTAGTATAGCATACAAAAACCCTCCATGTAAAGAGGGTTTTTTGCAAATTTTCTATTATTTTGCCGCAACACTGTCTTTTAGTTTTTTCTCTTCTTCGACCGTTAACTGGCGGCATTCGCCTATGTCCAAGTCATCCGGCAGGCTCAAAACACCCATGGAAATTCTTTTCAGATAAGTAACTTTTTTTCCCACTGCCTCAGTCATTCGTTTAACCTGATGGAACTTACCCTCTTTGATAGTAAGCTGGATTTCTGAAACCCAGCCGGACGGATATTGTTCCAATTCTGTATCTTCAGCTTTTCTTGTGCTGAGGATTTCAAGTTTTGCGGGCATAGTTGGATTTTTTTCTCCAATTTCAAGTCCCTGTGCAAATTGCTGTACATCCTCATCTGTCATGCATCCGTCTGTGACAGCATAATAAGTTTTGTCCACGTGTTTCTTCGGAGAAAGAAGTTCATGTGCCAGTGCTCCGTCATCTGTGATCAGAAGCAGACCTTCTGTGTCTTTATCCAGTCTTCCTACCGGGAACAGACCTTTTCTGTCTGACGGAACCAGCTCCATTACTGTTCTGTCACACTTGTCTTCTGTTGCACTGACATAACCTGCGGGTTTATGCAGAAGATAGTAAACAAACTCCGGCGCTTTGGAGACTACCGTTCCATCCAGAATTACTTCGTCTGTTTCACTGACCTTTAGTTCTGGCTTCTTTGCTGTTATACCGTTGACCTGAACTTTTCCCTTTTGAATATATTTTTTTACCTCACTTCTTGTGCCGCTTCCTGCATCTGCAAGGAATTTGTCGAGACGTATCGCTTTCCCCATTCTTTTCTCCTGTCAATCCACATACTATTATTGTTCTATTTTCACTCTGTCGGCTGTAAAATCTATTTTTAAAGTGAAATCTCTCTTACGTCCGGTTAATACTCATATCATTCTCTTCTTTTCCCGTGTGCTGCTCATTTTCTCAAAATGAATAAAGCAATATACTACGCTAAATAGCAGAATCAGATAAATCAGTATCAAAATCTGCATGCCATACTTTGTCGAAAACAGATCCAGTGCATATTCTGTAATCAGCAGCGACCAGATGTTAGCTCCCATATGAAGCAGCATACTACTGTAGATATTCCCGCTCATTTCCAGAATATATGCAAATGCAGTTCCCAGAATACTTGCATAAATTCCCTGCACAATGTTTCCATGATAAATGCCAAATATCAGTCCCGATATCACTGCTGCCACAGGCATTTTAAGCCAGTCACGCAAACGCAGATAGATCAGCCACCTGAAAATCATTTCCTCTGCTGCCGGTGCAACAATTCCCATCCAGAAAATCATCATAAGAAGGGATTTTCCCTCTGTAATCCTGGTCATGCTATCCTGATAAGTTGTGCTGCTGATAAATGACTGCAACATTGCCATAAGAAAGTTTCCATACTGCGCCAGTCCTGCTCCTGCCAGAAGCAAAAGAAGTATCTGTGGCAAAGAAAGCCTGACTTTTTTCTGTACAGGTATCAATCCGCCCGCAATTCTTCTTACCTTATCTCTGTGATAAAAAATCAATGCAGATATCATCGCCAGGATTCCTGTCAGTCCTGTAAGGAAAATTGTATAATTATAATAGGTTTCCGCGGCATTCGCAGATATCCTTGCAAAAACAGCCAGCGCAGTTCCTGCAACGATCTGCGAAATCAGAAAATGAATTCCTACGGGATATCCTGCCCTCCAGATTTTAGAAACAATACTTTGTTTTCGCAGAGGGCTCAGGCGAAAAAATTTACAATTTCTTCCGCAGAATCAACGATTTTCAGAGGTTCTGCATTGGTAAGTTCTTCTTTTGTTCCATATCCGAAAGAAACAGCGATACATTCCAGTCCTGCCTTGCGCGCTCCATATACGTCATGTTCTTTATCACCGATCATGATTACCTGTTCTCTGTGTTTGTCCATATTAAGGCGGCAAAGAACATCCTCAATGACTTCTGTTTTATTAGTTCTGCGACCATCCATCTCACTTCCGCCAATTTCTGTGAAATACTGGGTAAGCCCGAAATGATCCAGAATCTGTCTTACATATAGTTCCGGCTTAGAAGAGGCAACTGCAAGAATATATCCCTTTTTCTTTAACTGTGCCAGCATATCTTCGATTCCAGGATATACGGCATTCTCGAAGATTCCTGTTACGGAGTAGCGTTCCCTGTAAATTTCTACTGCTTTCTTTGCAGTCTCCTCATCAACCTGCGCATATTTCATAAACATCTCCGTAAGCGGTGGCCCTACAAAAACTTTCAACTTCTCAAGATCAGCTTCCGGTTTTCCGATTCTCTCCAGCGCATACTGGACAGATTTGGTAATACCCTCTCCGGATTCTGTCAATGTTCCATCTAAATCAAACAAAATAACTTTGTACATGTTTTCCTCCTGTTTCAGTAAATATCGATATAATATGGTAGATTATATCATTGTTTTTCTGACACGTCTATGAGGAAAAAATTCAGGAATTCATTTTTATCAGTCTCCCTCCCTGAGAAATAACAAGTAATTCTATTTTGTTTATCTTAGCATCTTTCTTTATATCCAGGATGATTTTATCCTCTTCCCAATACCAGGGACACTCCATTCCATTAAATCGAACGGAAAGAATCTGAACAGAACCCTGAGATACTATCTTGATTTGCGGAGTATGGGAATTGTCTGGGGTTTGTATACATTGAAATTCTACAGGTTCATTTTTTGTATGTGCATATTTACCTGTATACACCTGAACATCTTCATTTTTAGAATTTTTAAAGTCACCTGCGTTCTTGCTTTCCTTCTTTGTGCTATTTTGTGTTCTCTTATTTTTCTTTACTGATTTAGGTGTCGGTATACGGGTTGGTTTTGGCGTTTTTGTTGGCTTCTGGTGTTTGGCAGGCTTGGGCGTCGGTATCGGTGTTGATGTTGACGTTGGCGAGATTTCTTCTGGTCTTTTAACAGTAAGTCCGTTATCTGTCTGAGATATGTTTTGTGTATTGTTATCTATTTGATATTGACTATTCCACTGTGAATTATCGCCTTGGATACTATTGTTACCTTGAAAATTATTATTCTGCTGAGAGTTGTTATCCCATTGAGTATTGCCATTCCCTCCAATATTATTCTGCTGCGGGTTGTTGTCCCATGGCTGTGTACTGTCCTGCATATTATCCTGTGTTCCGTTTCCTGTACCATTATTATACTGATATTCATTATCCTGTACATGGCTATTCTGAGTTGTATTTTCTGTTGTGCTGCTATCCGTCTGCCAGCTGTTTTCCCACGTATTCTCCCAGCTGCTCTGATTCCACCACTGTTCTTCCTGCCATTGCCAGCTACTGTTTTCTCCATTTCCCACATCAATGTCAAATCCTCCCATCTGCATGGCAGAGATTGTTGCAGTCAGACACAAACACAAAAATACTGATGCTATCATTAAAAAATATTTATGATTTTTCTTCAATTCTGATCATCTCCGTTTTCCATAATTCCAGATTTCTGCTGTCTGTATTATCCAATATTGCTTCTTTTGACTCATATTCTCTCCATAGTGTCTGACTGGCTTTCTGTTGTCCGGTGCGCAGCAGAAACATTCCGTATTCACCGTATCCGGCTCTATAAGCCTCATCATAATGAAGCATCTGTTCATAATATAGCCTGACATCTTCATAACTCTCCTGATATTCACTGTTTGTCGCAAGAAGCTGTAATATTTTTCGGGTTTCTTCTTTCTTAGTATATTTTCCCTGTAATTTTCTTAACCTTCTGTCTGCCTGTTCACATATTTTCTTTTTGACCTTGCTGCTGCCATTTTGAAAATCTTCCTGATAATACAGATCAGTAATTGCCGTCAGTTTTTCATAAAAATCATCTGATTTTGAACCAGACACCAACCTCGAGCCAAATAAAAGAAATATCATGATCATGGCAAATGCAATACTGCTTCCTGACAAGGCCAGAATATTTTTTATCTTGCTCTGACTTTGTCTCTTTTGAATTCTGCTTAATTTCTTCTGTACAGTCTCCATATTCTGAAAACGCATTTCCGGCTTTTTCTGACAACATCGAAAAATAAGACAGAACAGTGACATATTTTGTATAAACAGCAAAAAATCAGATTTTTGACACAGGGCAGATAGTGTTTTTCCAAATGTATAGATATCCGTTGCCGCATTGATCCTGCCTTCATACTGTTCCGGCGCTGCAAATCCATTTGTGCCTGTACATACTTTATGCTGATATTTATAGCCATTCACCGCGCCACCCAGATCGATCAGATACAATCTGCCGTTTTCACCAAGCATCAGATTATCAGGTTTCAGATCACCATAGTATACCGGTGGTTTTTGGTTATGAAAATATACAAATATTTCTGTAATCTCTATTCCATATTTGATAATCTCTTTTATGGAAAATCGTTCCCCGCTTCGTATATATTCACCCAGAGATTTTCCTTTTACATATTCCATAACAAGATAACATTTCTGATCATCTTCTATATAATCTACCATCTTTGGAAGAGATGGATGAGACAACTTCAAAAGCATTCTGGCTTCATTTCTGCCGGAAACAGGGATTTCTTTTACCGCCCACAATACTCCCAGTTCCAGGTCTCTGGCAAGATAGACTTTCCCACCACCGCCTTTTCCAAGAGGCTCCAGAATACAATAACGCCCTTTTAATACAGTTCCAGATAAATTCACCGGCGCACCTCCTTATTCAGTTATCAAACAGATAAAATCATCCACTTTCGTTGCATGATTCTACAGTCAATCGGATATTCGCAATTGAAGCAGGGAACTTACTTGATTCGGTTAAATTTAAAAATTGGAAAAATACGATGAAAGAACTTCACCGCTAACAGATAAATATAGAATAGCACATCTCGTTCTTTTTGAAAAGCCCTGTTTTTATATTCAGAACATTAATATAAACAGAGGTTACTGTTCACTCCGTTCACAGCAACACGCTTCGCGATGCACAGAATTTATGCTAATCGCATAAATTCGCGCGGTATGTCTCGGGTTTTCTGTGACCTTCGCTCACACAAAACACCTCGCGGGATATTACCAGTGAACAGTAACAAACAGAGGACAGTACAATATTTGTATACTGTCCTCTAATGTTTCGGTTTTTAAAGCAGATTCGAATATCTGCTTAATTTTAATCGACTGATATCTCTTTACATTCTGTCCGGTGCAGAGAATCCAAGAAGATCGATGCATGTTTCCAGAACTTTCTTTGTGAGTTTCAGCAGCTGAATGAAAGAAGCTTTCTGTGCTTCGTTTTCTTCACTGAGAATCTTTGTCTCGTGGTAGAAGCTGTTAAATGCATTGGATACTTCGTAAATATATGCACAGATCTTATGTGGTGCTTTTTCTTCGAAAGCATTCTCTACAATTGCGCCGAATCCTGTCAGCTGAAGCATCAGATTCTTCTGGCTGTCGTTTACAGGGTCAAGGATTGCACCTGCATCAAGGTCACCGCCTTCTTCTGTAAAACGGTTCAGGATAGATTTGATACGAACGATCGTATAAAGAATATACGGACCTGTATTTCCTTCAAATGAAGTAAATCTGTCAATATCAAAAATGTAATCCTTGGTAGCCTGGTTGGAAAGATCACCATATTTAATCGCAGAAAGTCCTACGATCTCAGCAGTCTCTCTTGCATCTTTATCCTTTACGCTGCGGTTTTCAACGATCTTGGTAAACATCTCTTCATTGATGTCTTTGATAAGAGTTTCCAGACGCATAACGCCGCCCTCTCTTGTCTTAAACGGTTTGCCGTCTTTGCCATTCATTGTTCCAAATCCAAGGAAAGAAAGCTTTGTATCATCATTTACAAGACCTGTCTTTCTTGCGCAACGGAATACCTGAATGAAATGAAGTTCCTGACGTTTATCAACTACATATAAAATCTCATCCGGGTTGAACAGTTTCATACGCTCAACGATCGTTGCAAGGTCTGTAGTTGTATAAAGAGAAGCACCGTCTGATTTTAAAAGCATACATGGCGGAATCTCTTTTGTATCGTTTTCTTCTTTTACATCTACTACAAGAGCACCCTGATCTACATAGGCAAATCCTTTTTCTTTCATCTCTTCAACCATTCCAGGAATATATGGCTGGGCATCAGATTCTTTTTTCCAGAGGTCGAAAGAAACATTTAACTTGTCATAGTTGCGTTTCAGGTCTGTAACAGATACATTCATGATATGATTCCAGAGAGCCATATATCCCGGTTTGCCCTGCTGAAGAAGATGAGTTGCCTCCAGTGCCTCATTTCTGTATGCCTCGTCCTCTTTGGACTTGCCACTTGCGCAAGGATAAATCTCTTCCAGCTCGCTGATTGTAAATGGTGCTTCTTCCGGATATTCTCCTGTATAAGAATCATCAAAGTAGACAAGCTCTGGTTTTCTGTGTCTCAGTTCTGTGATGATAAGTCCCATCTGCAGACCCCAGTCTCCAAGATGTACATCACCGATCACTTTATGACCTACAAAACGGCCGATTCTTTTAATACTTTCTCCGATGATTGCAGAGCGGAGATGACCTACATGGAGAGGTTTTGCAACGTTTGGTCCGCCGTAATCAATGATAATTGTCTTTGGCTCTTTTGCTGCAGATACGGAAAGTTTCTCATCTGCTGCCATTTCTTTTAAATAGTCTGCAAGAAATTCACCTTTTACTTTCAGGTTGATGAATCCTGGTTTTACAACTTCTGCCATAGAGAAAACCTGGCTGTCTTTTAAATAAGCTACTACATCATCTGCAATCATAAATGGCGCTTTTTTATATGCTTTTGCACCCGCCATGGCACCATTGCACTGAAATTCGCAAAGGTCCGGTCTGTTGGATACGGTTACCTTTCCGTAGGACGGATCGTATCCTGCTTTTTCAAATGCTGCGGAAAGTTCTTCCGCCATCTGTTCCATCAGTTTCTTCATTCTCTAACTCCTCAAATTGTTTTACTTTGTAACTATTCAGCAGTCTGCTATTCTGCAAAAGTGCCAAACAGTTCCTATATTTTTATAATCAGACAGACAAAAGTCCCTGCCTGTATCCGGCATATTCTGATTAATCCACTACCACTTTTCTTGAACATGCAACAGCGATAGCACCATGTCCGATATGGCATGCAACACTTAATGATAACGGATTCTGTACAATCTCAATTCCAGGGAAAGCTTCTGCAATCTCTTTCTTAAATTCCAGAGCTTCTTCTTCGTTTCCTGTATAAGCAGACTGCAGACACATCTCGCCACGTTTCACATATTCAGCGAAGCGGTTCTCCCAGTCATTCTGCATAGCCTTAAGCATGACACGCTTTGCCTGCTTCTTGCCTCTTGTCTTGGAATATGCATCCAATTTCTCTCCCTGAATCTGGAGTACAGGTTTTAAGTTCAGAACTGTTCCGATTGCTGCTGCCGCCGGAGTAATTCTTCCACCTTTTTTAAGATACTTCAATGTTTCCAGAGTAATATAGATACTGGAATCAAATTTCTGCTCTTCAAGAACCTGTTTGATCTGTGCTGCATTTCTGCCTGCATCTCTTAAGGTAAGTGCATCCAATACAGACTGTCTCTGTGTAACAGAAATTCTCTGATTGTCTACCACTCTGCACTCTCCCATCATATTCCTGAGCAAGTCCCATAGCTGTATCACAGGATGCACTCAGACCGCTTGACATAGGAATATGCACTACTTCATCATACTCTTCAAGAAGTGTATTCCAAAGCCCGCACACATCTGCCGGTCCCGGCTGGGAAGTGGAAATAGTCTCATCATTCTTAAGTCGCTCATAAAAATCTTCCTGTGAAAGAGTGATTCCTTCAAGATAAAGCTTCTCATTAATATAAAAAGGCATCGGAATCACGCTGACACCAAGTTCTCTTGCCTGATCCTGTGTTATGCCGCTGTTACTGTCTGTGACAATGGCAATTTTTCCCATATTCATATCTCCTTTATTATAATTTCATGATATCAGAGGCAAAAGACCTGAAAGTCATTCTTACTTGCCCGATAAGACCTTTTCGACTCTGATATCATTTCATCGTAATCATTCAGTCTTTAGTGTAGCATATTTTTCTTTGTATCTCAATCCAGAATATAAATTTTTCCATTTCTATCTTAAAATCCAGTGGTTACTGTTCACTCCGTTCACAGCAACACGCTTCGCGATGCACAGAATTTATGCTAATCGCATAAATTCGCGCGGTATGTCTCGGGTTTTCTGTGACCTTCGCTCACAAAAAACACCTCGCGGGATATTACCAGTGAACAGTAACATCCAGTGTACTGGTCACTTAATATCTGACAAAACTCCATAGAATATTTTATATCGTCAAGGAGTTCACCCAAAAGAATCCATCAGGAATACCTGTAAATTCACACTGTTCCTGCTCTAACAGCTGATTTAACTTCTCAAAGTTATCTCTCATAAATCCCTTACCATTTTCCCACATAAAGATACTCCCTTCCAGAAAACAGGCTTTTTCACAATCCCGTTTTCTGTGAAGAGAGTATCTTTTTCTCTTATAGCCACACAGATCTTCTCAATCGGATTAAACTTATTCCATTTCTCTTACAATCTTACGAACCGGAAGAACAAATGTCGGAGATACGGACAGTTCATCAATGCCCATCTGTACGAAACGCTCTGTCATACTTGTATCTGCTCCAAGCTCACCGCAGATACCTGCCCAGATACCTTCTTTATGTGCATTGTCGATTACCATCTGGATCATACGGATTACTGCTTCATGATGAGAGTCATAAATATTATCCAGTTTTGCATTCTGACGGTCAATTGCCAGTGTATACTGAGTCAGATCATTTGTACCAATACTAAAGAAGTCAACTTCTTTTGCAAGAAGATCACTAATCATAACGGCTGCCGGTGTCTCAATCATCACACCCTGCTCTACGTCATCCTTAAACGGTACACCCTGCTCTGTCAACTCTTTCTTTACTTCTGCAACAATAGCTTTGATCTGTTTTACTTCTGTCACAGAGATAATCATCGGGTACATAATGGAAATGTTTCCATACATACTTGCTCTGAAGAGCGCACGAAGCTGTGTTTTAAACACTTCCGGTCTGTCGAGACAGATACGAATCGCACGATAGCCCATTGCCGGGTTCTCTTCATGTGCCATATCAAAATAATCAATCTGCTTATCTGCACCGATATCCAAAGTACGGATGATTACTTTCTTGCCGGCCATGTTCTGTGCTACTGCTTTATAAATCTGGAACTGTTCTTCCTCTGTCGGATAGTTTTCCTTCTCCAGATAAATAAATTCACTTCTGAAAAGACCAATACCTTCTGCATCATTAGCCAGAACACTTGCAACATCTCCTGTGCTTCCGATGTTCGCATAAAGATGAATCTTATGTCCGCTCTTTGTCTCGGTTGTTTTACCTTTTAATTCTTTGAGCATTGCTCTCTGATGCAGTTCTTCATCTTTCTGATCCTGATATTTCTTAAGTGTATCTGCATCCGGCTCTACAATAAGAGAACCCGACTTACCATCCACGATTGCCATCTTTCCATCCATGCTGTCATCATATTCAATGTTGATCAGTGCCGGAATATTCATTGTTCTTGCAAGAATCGCTGTATGGGAATTAGAAGAACCTTTTCTTGTAACAAATGCAAGTACTCTGCTCTTATCCATCTGTACTGTCTCACTTGGAGCCAGATCCTCTGCCACGATAATAGATGGTTCTGCTGCATCCATATCCCCATCGTCATGTCCGGATAATACACGTACCAGACGATCTGAGATATCTTTTACGTCAGCAGCTCTTGCCTTCATATAGTCATCATCCATCTGTGCAAACATATCTGCAAAGTTATCACCTGTTGTTGCCACTGCATACTCTGCATTTACATTCTCTGTGCGGATAATATTGTCAATAGAATCAAGATAGTCCTCATCGTCCAGCATCATCTGATGTACTTCAAAAATAGCTGCACCTGACTCTCCAACTTCCTGAAGTGCCTTATCATACAGTTTCTGAAGCTGGGCAACTGCTTTCTCCTTTGCTTCCTGCACGCGGGCGATCTCAGCTTCCGGATCTTCTACCCTTGTACGCTTCACGCTTGTATCTGCCTTCTGCAAAATAGAAATCTTTCCAATTGCGATTCCGGAAAATACGGACTTACCTTCTAATACTCTCATTACTCCAACTCTCCTTATTACAGATTATCTTCCAAAAAGTTCCTCATCACTTCGGCATCTGCCACTTCATTGTCGCCTTCCACCTGCACCATAATCTGGTCGCCTTGCTTTGCCGCAAGATTCATAACACAGAACATGTGCTTCGCATCACCACTCTTTGTGCCTTTAAAAATGGTAATGTCGCTTGTGAGCTTGCCAGCTTCCTGCACAAGAAGCAGACCAGGCCTTGCATGTATTCCAAGTTTATCTTTGATAACATACGTAAATGATACCATCCACAAACCTCCTCCTGTATACATACTTCTTTTTGAGATAACCCATTATAGCACAATCCGTCTCCATACTTCCATCCTTTTTTACTTTTTGTACAAAATTTAAGCACTTTTTTTGACATTTTCACCGTCTTAAGTTCTATCCTATGTCAAAATCTACTAAAACACAGTCTTTCATTATCAGATTTTATACACATGTAAATGAGCACTGAATCTAATCTCTCGTCAGATTCAGTGCCCACTTTTTGTTTTCTTCTTATTTTTCTATTTCTGTTTATTCTTTATTCGCTTCTAAGTGCATCGATTGGATTCAGATTAGCCGCTTTCACAGATGGAAGCAAACCAAATACCACACCGATTACTGTCGAAAACAGTACTGCAATCACAATTGACGGTACACTGATCGCGGTAGGAGATCCGGTTACTTTTCCCACAACTTTCGACAAACCAATACCGGTTACTACACCGATAATACCTCCAATGCTGGTAAGCACTGAAGCTTCCGTCAGAAACTGTCCAAGAATCGTCTTCTTACGGGCTCCGATTGCCTTTTTCAGACCGATCTCCTTGGTACGCTCTGTAACGGAAACCAGCATGATGTTCATAACACCGATACCACCTACAAGCAGGGAGATACTTGCAATCCAGATCAGCTGATTATTTGTACTCTCACTGAGTTTCTGCATGCTCTTAACCTGCTCCATGATATCTTCTGCTTTATATTTCATAGTGGTACTACCGTTTGTATTCAACGATGTGATGGAATTATTCAACGCATCTGCCGTAGAATTTCCCACAGAACTCATCGTATCTGTACTGTCCGCTTTTACGATCACATTCTGCGGCACATCAAATCTAAAGGATATCGGCCAACAGCTGTCCGGAATCATCACGCTTCCCACAATTGACTGGTAATAAGTATAATACTCATCAATACTGTTAATCGTTGGCTGATAATTCTCATCCTGACGAATCACACCAACTATCGTATATGGTTCCTGATTAATCTCTACTGTCTGTCCCACCGGATTCTGTGACGGAAACAGATTCTGTGCTGCATTGTCATCAATCAGGGCAACTTTGTTATAGTTTTTGTAATCATCACTTACAAAGCCTCTGCCTGACTGAATCACATACCCACAGGTAGCCAGATAATTTACATCAATCCCATAAACGCTTCCGCCTTCAAGGCTGTTGTTATTGTTATAAATGGAAGCACTTGTGCTGTTATAATAAAAAGTTGCATTCTCCACATGATCAAGGTCGCGTACTTCTTCTTTGACATCATCTGTCAGAACCGGTGCCTTTGAAGAATTTCCGTATTCTGAATCATACCGATTATCTCCGTCATAAAGATAAATATTTACTGTATTGGATCCGGCACCGATCAGATCCTCTTTAATCTGCTCACTGGTTCCCTTGATCGTAGAAACAATCGCAATGATAGATGCAATACCAATGATGATACCAAGCATTGTCAGGAAGGATCGCATCATATGTGACCATATTCCCTGAAATGCCAGGCGTATATTCTCAAGCATAAAATGTCTCCTTTCTTATCAAGATCCATACATCTGGTCTAAGGTAACTTCTCTTGTTTTTGCTCCCTCTTTGACATCTTTTCCATAAGGGAAAGCAATCAAATCATCTTCACTAAGTCCGCCCTTAACAATTACACTATAACCGCTGTCTACCGTTGCTCCCACAGAAATTTCCTGTTTCTTCAGAATTCCATTGTCATCTTTATAAACATAATTCGTGCTGCTGTCACTTCTGACAAACGCTTTCTGAATGACCATACTGCCCTCGGAAGAAGAAGCTTCGTAGTTAATCGTAACCCAGTCCTGATCCTCAAGCTGAAGCGTCTTATCTGTCACTACCGCGGTAAATGCATAGTAAGAAACGTTAGGATTACTGCTTCCATAGTAGCTGTTACCACTTACAGGATATTCAGAAACATCCATAACTTCTGCTTCAAATGAACCACTTGTATAGCTTGTACAGTTAAGAATTGTTCCCTCTTTGATATCATCCAGCATCAGTTCGTTGACAGAACCTACTACATAAAAACCATCACTGCTCTTTACCTTAAGCAAGGCTTTGCCATCGGTTGTCTCACCGCTGCCGCCATCTCCAACGTATGTAACCGTACCTGACAATTTTGCGCTGATAAGTTTTTTATTCGCCTTCTTTTCAAGCTGGGATATTTTAATATCACTTTCCTGAATATCCAGTTTCAGACTTGAGATCTTTCTCTTCTGATACTTAATCGCATCCTCCCTGGAAACTGGTGGTCCTGTCGGCTCTGCATCATCTCCTCCGTCTGTGTCACCTCCATCATCTGGAAGTATATCATATTTATCTGCATCTGCCAGAGTAAATTCCATCTCCACAAATTCATATACCGGTTTCTCCAGAAGGCTTCCATTTATCAGATAATATCCTGTACAAGAGCTTTTTCGATCCTCATAATCTGATATGGTATCATTCTGGTGAAATTCAAGCTGATACCAGTATCCACCCTGATGCACAACTTTTGTTCCATCAGCGCTGTATCCGGCAAGTTTATTAAAGAATGAACCCATAACTGTTACCTTTTCTTTTGCACTGCTGCACAAATATACATATGGATCATCCTTTGTACCACTTCCTGTAAATGGAATCGAATTCTCATCCAGCTTCTGATAAAATGGCTCATCACCGTCTGTAATATTCGGATCACCTTTCTGATAATAAGGATCAAAATATGTGGTATGGTCATCCAGTGATGGAGTTGGTGTCGGCGATAACTCCGGGGTATCATCTTTTCCCGGATTAAAAGAATCATCACTGCCGTCACCAAAATCGTTTGCAGAAGAATCTGTATACACCGGAGCATTGGCAGTATTGTCGGTTTCAGTTGTATCAGAAGTGTTATCTGCACTCTGATTCTTTTTGTCAGCTGTATTTTCAGTATCTGTTGAAGCAGCACCTGAACTATTGTCTGCTGCTCCACCATCCGTAAATGCAGACAACAGAAGCGGATGTATTGCCGCAGCCAGATAACTGCCTGACATATCTGCGGCTGATGACATGGTATCATCCGGAGTCATATCATCATCGCCTGTACCGGTATCACGGCTTCTCTTCGTAGTACTCAGGTCATCGGCATCTGTACTGGCATCCGACTCTTCTATCGGACCACCGTTTTGGAGGCTGGTAAGTCGGTTTACAGCCTTATTCAAATCCTGTTCCTGTTTCTGCTTTTTCAGTTTTGCTATATTTAATTCCATCTCCACCAAAGTGGTGTCAAATGAAATCAACGGATCACCTTTATTTACAGTATCACCTTTTGTTACATAAATCTGATCTATGATCAGATCTTTATCTCCATTTACTGTCTGCGTCGCACTGGATGTCACCGTTCCGTCAAGTGTGGTGGTCGGAGTATAGAATTCCTGTAATAATCCACTGACAGGTGTGACATTTACCGTCTTCTGGCTGCTTTTTCGCAGCTGCATCAGACCGGCGGAGATTCCACATCCGGCAACTGCCACCACCAACACTCCGGCGAGGATTTTCTTTACTTTACCCATGAAGATCACCTCTTTTCCTGAAGGATTCCATCTTTGATCGTAACCACTCTCTTTGCATGTGCTGCGATATCTGCATCATGAGTGATCATTAATACGGATACACCTTCATCGTTCAGTTTCTGGAAAAGTTCCATAACCTGTGCCCCGGACTTACTGTCAAGAGCACCTGTTGGCTCATCTGCCAGAAGAAGCTTTGGGTTATTGACAATAGCTCTCGCAATGGCAACTCGCTGCATCTGACCACCAGATAACTGATTGGGTTTAAAATCAACTCGGTCTGACAAGCCCACTCTGTCAAGAGCTCTCAGAGCTCTTTCCCTTCTTTCTTTCTTTGGCACCTTCGCATAATTTAACGGCATTTCCACATTTGCCAATGCACTCTGTTTCGGAAGCAGATGAAAACTCTGAAATACAAATCCTATTTTATTGAGCCGGATATCTGACATTGCGTTCTCCGAACATGCTTTAATATCCTGACCATCCAGAAAGAAAGTCCCCTCTGTCTGTTTATCCAGGCATCCGATAATATTCATCAATGTAGTTTTTCCGGAACCGGAAGGACCCATGATTGCTACATATTCTCCTTCTTCCATAGAAAAATTTACGTCTTTTAATACCGGGACTTTCATTTTACCCTGCAGATATTCTTTATAAATACCTTTTAATTCCAGTATCATTCAATCCCCTCCACATCTCCGTCTGCGCTCATACCCGGTGCCTCATCGATTGGTACAAGTTCTTCATTCGGATCAATTACATCATCTGTATCAGAACTATTGTCTGTTGTGTCTGTTGAGCTTTCATCCATATCCGGCTCTGTAAAATCATCCGCAGATGATTCCATATCTGTCATATCACTGACAGATCCATCCGCTCCATAGGAATCATCATCCATATCTGTAATTCCGTCAGCACCACCGCTCATTGTCTGTGCCAGATCTCCAACTTCTGTTTTCTCCCCTTCTTCCAAAGCTTCTGTCGGGAATGCAATCGCGTCTTTCTTTGTCAGACCATCAACAATTTCATATTCGCCCAGATCATCATCATGCTTTCCTAAAGTTACATAACGCTTCTCCAGTCTGTTCTTGTCATTGGCAGCCCATACATACGGCTCATTGGTGTCTGTGTCCAGAATATAATAGTCACTGAGCCACAGTCCATCTTTCTGATCATCCTGCCCGATATCACGCTCTATGTATACATGCTGTCCAAGCATCAGATTCTCTGAAGAATCCAGTTCAACATAAAAAGGATATGAAGTAGATGTCGTCTGATCATCAGAACTTGTGCTCGACATTCCAAAATACATATCATTGCTGCTATCATCTGATGTTCCATTATTAACATCAATAGATCCCATTGTTCCCTTCCACGTCTTACTGCTATCTACTCTGGATCTGATAATTACAGCTTCACCAGGCACAATCGAATCTCTATTCTGTTCATTAACTTTTCCCTTTACCCGATAAGCCCCGGTACTGAGAATTGTAATAAATGCAGAGCTGTCTGAACTGCTGTCACTTGATGAGGTGCTATCCATTGCGCTACTGTCATCCACAGAATCTCCGTCATCACTTGTCATCTTGGAGGTGTCAATTTTCTGAATCACACCATCAATCTCACTTCTGACTTCTGTATTCTGTGTGGCACTCTGAAGCTTATCAATTTCAGACTGTTTACTCTTCTGGCTATATTCATTTTTCTTGAGATTCATTTTATTTGTTTCAATCTCAATCGTGTATGAAAGCTGATCTTCCGCTTTTGCCTTTTTCTTCTCAGCTTCCAAAGTAGAAATCTGTTCTGTCAGGCTGATCTGCTCATTCTTTAATCTATCCAGATCAAGCTGTGCCTGCTTTAAGTCATCCTCGATACTGCTAAGATCATATTCAAAAAGAAGCTGGCCTTTTTTTACCTCTTCACCGGTCTTTACCTGAACCTCTTTTACTTTACGTCCGCTTTCTATCTTAACGTTTACAGTTTCCTGTGGTTCCACTACACCTGCAAAGCGGTTGGTCGCAGCTGTTTCAGCTCCTGTGATCACACTCACTTTAGATACATAAACTACTGTATCCCCGGAGCCACTCTGACCACTTCCATTAAAATGATACCATACGCCACTTCCAATACCACCCGCAGCAATCAGGATTCCCAAAACGATGATAATACGTTTTTTCATAGTTGCCTCCTTGATATTATCGCATTTTTGATGTCGACATCTATTATACACTACTATTTTTTTACTTCGTATTTATATAGTTACGTTTTCCTGTAACTTTCACTTCCCTATCATATCAGATTCTATCTTAAAAAAAAAGCTTTGCATCTAAATGATGTCATTTTTCACAATTTTTTCACGTTTATTTTATGAAATTCGTTCATGTTTTTCGTTTTTTTGACAGTCACCGCAAAATCTGGTAAAATACTCAGAAAGTATTGTGAAAGGAAAGAATACGCATGAACACAAAGAAACGTCTGGCTCCTTTGCTTTATATTTTATTTGTTTTTTTCGCTGTATTTATGAACAGCGGCTGTTCACATAAAAGCGGGTCAAATGTAAAAAATGTTGTCAGAAATGAGTTGGATCAGTTAAAGAATCTTAATTCAGAAACAACTCAAAAATATATACCGTATAAAGAGCTGTTCCCCGATGCTACAGAAAACACTGCATTATCCGATGAAATCAATGAAGTATTTTCTCTCTTTTTCCAGAAATTTGATTACAAAATTCTGGATATCAGCGTCGACACGGCAAATAATTCAGCCACTGCTTCTGTGAAACTTACTACAATCGATGCCAAGCCTCTTGCCAGAGATTTCGCAGCAGAACTGCTTCGGACCGAAATCACAGAAGCTGCACAGGCCCAGACTGGAAATATCAAAGATTCTTCCAAATCACTTGAGGCACATTATCTGATTCTGAATCATCTTTTGGATACGAACAAATATGATTCAACTGAAACAGACTGTTCCATTCAGCTTATTAATACCGGCAGTGATAAAAAAGAAAAATGGGAGATTCAGCGTACAAGTTCCCTTGAAGATGAGCTCGTCGGCGGTCTCATAGCCAATCTGGCTGATCCGGATATTCTTTCACCGGAAGATACCCTGACTGTCTATCTTGACACTCTACAGAAACTGAATCTGAAAGAAATGACATCTTATCTGGGTGTAGTAAATATCATGAATACATCCGATACTGCAAAAAATTCCATTGCCTCAGCACTTGCCGAACAGATTCATAAAAATTTTAATTATGTCATTAAATCCAGCAGTGAAAATGGATACAATGCCACTGTTACAACTGAAATTACAACCTTTGACAGTGATTCGATCCTGGCTGATTATCAGGAAAAGCTTGATAAATATCTGGCTTCTGCTGAAGCAGTTATCGATGGCTCTCAGAAACGATACGAAAAATCTTTCGAAATTCTTCTGAACAGCATCAATGATAATACCGTTACTACCGTCAACGATGTAGATTTTGTTCTAATCAATGATGGGGTATCCTGGAAACTTCAGGATGAGGGAAATACTTTGGGAAATGCTATTTTCGGTACTTTGACAGATTCTCCTCTCGAGACTTCTGATTCTGAGGATGAAAATATTTCTGCCGATACAGATAAGCAGACAGATGATAATACTTCTACTGAAAGCAGTTCCAATTAACGATTAGTCAATCGGATATTCGCAATCCGCTTTCGCTACGTGGCTCTACACCAAATAACTAAAAAGGCCATCATATCACAGAAATATTCCTTTTCTGAATCATTCTATGATATGGTGGTCTTTTTAATCTTTGTCTTATTCTTTTTACATCCCCGTTATAATTTTGATAAACAGTAAAACCAGAACTATCAGAATAATCGGTCTTACGATTTTATTTCCATTTTTCATTACCATTCCAGATCCTACATAATGCCCTGCAATGGAAAAAACAGAAGCTGCAAGTCCAAGATATATGACAATCTTTCCACTAAATAAAAAAACAACTAATGCCATTATATTAGAAGAAAGATTTGCAAGTTTCATAGTTCCGGAAGCTTTCGCTACGGGAAGTTTTGCTACTCCTGTATATAAAATAAGCAGAAACGTACCAGTTCCCGGCCCATAAAAGCCATCGTAGCAGCCAACAGCCAGAGAACACACCGCACACAAAATCCACTGTTTCTTTCTGGAAATCTCTACATTGCTGTTATCATCCAGATTTTTCTTCTTCATTACATAAAACGCAACAATAGGAAGTACCGGAATCAGCATCCATTTTAATATCTTATCACTGGCAAGAAGCGCAATATGAGCGCCTGCAAAAGAACCGACAAGAGCCATGGAAATACATGGCAGTGCAACTCCCCAGTCCACAAATTTATTCTTACATAAACGTGCTGTTGAAATCGCTGTCCCAGTTGCCGAGGATAATTTATTCGTTGCTATCGCATTGTGCATCGGAACCCCTGCAAGCAGATACGCAGGCAGGGAGATCAAACCACCCCCGCCTGCGATAGAATCAACTAATCCTGCAAGGAATACCAACGGGCATACAATCAAAAACGTCTGAATTGTAAGCTCCATCCTTATTCAGTTACTTCCTCCGGTCTTACTTCCAGTTCCAGTTCTTTTAACTGCTCCTCGCTTACGCGGCTCGGAGACTGAGTCATCAGACAGGAAGCATCTTTAACTTTCGGGAATGCGATTACGTCACGGATGCTGTCAACTTTCGCCATAAGCATTACCAGACGGTCAAGTCCGTATGCCAGTCCGGCGTGAGGCGGAACTCCATATTTGAATGCGTCCAGAAGGAATCCGAACTGCTCGTGAGCAGCTTCTTTTGTGAATCCAAGTGCTTCAAACATTCTCTCCTGAATATCATCCTGATGGATTCTGACACTTCCTCCACCAATTTCATTACCGTTTAATACGATATCATATGCTTTTGCACGAACTTTTCCAGGATCTGTATCCAGAAGTGGAAGGTCCTCTTCCATAAGCATGGTAAATGGATGATGCATTGCTGTGAAACGATTCTCTTCTTCACTCCATTCAAGAAGCGGGAACTCTGTTACCCATACGAAACGATACTCATTCTTATCAAGAAGATCCATCTGCTTTGCAAGTTCCAGACGAAGTGCGCCAAGTACATCATAAACCAGTTTCTTCTTATCTGCTGCAAACAGAAGTAAGTCTCCTGCTTTACCATCCATAGCTGTTACCAGAGCATCCATTTCTTCATCTGTCATGAATTTAGCAAAAGAAGATTTTCTTGTGCCATCTTCAGCGATTGCAATGTATGCAAGGCCTTTTGCACCGTAACCTTTAGCAAACTCAACCAGTTTGTCAATTTTCTTACGTGGCATAGCGCCCTGTCCTTCTGCATTGATACCACGAACACTGCCGCCATTTTCCAACGCAGAAGTAAACACGCTGAATCCACAGTTTTTAACTACATCACTTACATCATGAAGTTCCATTCCGAAACGCATATCCGGTTTATCAGAACCAAATCTGTCCATAGCTTCCTGCCATGTGATACGCTGGATTGGAAGTTTTACATCAATATCAAGTACTTCCTTGAACAGATAAGCAAGGAATCTCTCATTTACATCGATTACGTCATCAACATCTACAAAAGAGAGTTCCATATCGATCTGAGTAAATTCCGGCTGTCTGTCCGCACGAAGGTCTTCGTCACGGAAACATCTTGCAATCTGGATATAACGGTCATAACCAGAGCACATCAGAAGCTGTTTGTACAGCTGCGGAGACTGTGGCAGACCATAGAAATGTCCCGGATGAACACGAGACGGTACCAGATAATCTCTTGCACCTTCCGGTGTACTCTTACCAAGCATCGGAGTTTCAATTTCAAGGAATCCTTCTTTTGCGAAGAACTGTCTTGTAAGCATCATGACTTTGCTCTTAAGCATAATGTTCTTCTGAAGGTCAGGTCTTCTTAAGTCAAGATAACGATATTTCAGACGGATTTCATCTTTTGTCTTGCTGTTCTCTTCAATTGGGAACGGAGGTACCTCTGCTTCAGACAGAACACGAAGGGATTTTACGCGAAGCTCAATTTCACCTGTTGCAAGATTCTTATTAACAGCGCCGCCTCTTTCTTCTACCACACCGGTAACAGCGATTACGAATTCACTTCTCAGTTTACCTGCTTTTGCAAAACCTTCTTCATCAATGCTGCCATTTTCAAAAATCAGCTGCATGATACCGGAACGGTCTCTTAAATCTACGAAAATAATTCCGCCTTTATCGCGGGCTTTCTGAACCCATCCCATAAGGACAACTTCTTTGCCGATCATTTCCTTTGTTACTTCTGCACATCGGCATGTTCTGTGCAGTCCCTGCATACTTTCAGCCATGTTTCTTTCCTCTTTTCATGCTTTCTATATTATAAGAATTGTTGTAACTATCCAGCAGTCTGCTATCCCGCAATGTTGCTGAACAGTTACGAATTATTACATTCTGTCTTTAAAGAATTCTACAAACTCTGTATAGCCCTCTGCTGTCATCTGATCTTTCTGGAATTTCTTATTCTTCTTCATAATAGAAATATTGATCTGTGTTCCGACATTACGCTCTTCCTGAGCCTGTTTCAGAATCGTCAGCATCTTGTCTGCCGGCATATTCTTCTCGATAAGATATGCTTTCTTACCATTCTTTGTCGGGATTTCATAATTTCTCTCAAGAAGAAGCATTACGATTCTCTCGAATCCAATTGAAAATCCGCAGGCAGATGTATTGTTTCCTGTAAATTTACCGATCATCTCATCATAGCGTCCACCGCCGCCTACGCTGCCGCCAAACTCATCCATAGAGATTTCAAAAATCGGTCCTGTATAATAAGACATTCCACGTACCAAAGTCGGATCGAAAGACATCTTAAAATCTGCTGTCTTGACAGAATCTACAGTAGAAATGATTGTTTCAAGGTCCTCAGCTACCTTTGAATCCAGAACATCTTTTAATTTCTCTTTACAGTAGCGAACACCTTCGATATCAGAAGTGATTTCTTTGAAAAGTCCAAGATAAGTGTCAATACTTTCTTTGGCAAATCCTTCTTTCTCCAGTTCTTCTGCAACACCTTCAATACCAATCTTATCCATCTTGTCCAAAATGATAAATACTGTGTCAAAGCTCTCCTGCGGGAATCCACTGTACTGGGCCATTGCCTTTAAAATCTTTCTGTCATTGATACGGATGGTAAAGTTGTGGAAATCCAGCTTTCCAAGCAAAGTTGTAGTAGCCAGAACCAGTTCAATCTCAGCCAGGTAAGTAGGCTCCCCCAGAATATCGATATCACACTGCATAAACTGACGGAAACGTCCTCTCTGCGGTCTGTCTGCTCTCCATACATTTCCCATCTGAAGTGCCTTAAACGGAGCCGGAAGCTCGTTTGCATTGTTTGAATAGTATCTGGAAAGCGGTACAGTCAGGTCATAGCGAAGTCCGGAATCAACCAGATCACCCTCTGCCTCAGCTTCTGTAAGTTTTAGTTTTTCTCCACGTTTCAGGATCTTGAAAATCAGTTTTTCATTCTCTCCGCCCTGTTTACTGGAAAGATTCTCAATGTGTTCTACACATGGTGTCTCTATAGATGAAAATCCAAAAGTTCCGTATGTCTCACGAATCATGTTCATCACATAGTTACGAATCTCCATCTCTTTTGGTAAAATGTCTTTCATACCGGTTACCGGTTTCTTCTTTAATGCCATGTTGTCCTCCTCTTTTATCGTATTCAACATTACTGATTCCTTCTTTATCTCCTCAGTAATATATCAGCCCTGTTTCATTTTCGGAAACTCTGTCCGTCTCCATTATGAACCACTCTCTGAAATGCCAGAAAAACCTGCATATCAAAATTCTTGACCTCATCGATCATCAGTTCCATAACCGCAGAAATGTCAAAGGCTTTTCTGTACGGTCTGTCTGAAATCAATGCCGCATATACATCGCAGACTCTGAGAATCCGGGCACCTATCGGAATGTCCTCCCCTGCCTTATTGGCCGGATATCCGCTGCCATCATAATTCTCATGATGGTACAGGATACTCTCCAATACAAAGTCCGAATATCCCTGTCCTTTCAGTTCCTCATATCCCAATGTTGAATGCATACGGACATACTTCAGTTCCTCAATCACAAGAGGATCCTGTTCCTGTCCGTTGATATAACTTGTCAGCTTCAGCTTTCCTATATCATGGAGCATTCCCGCAATCGCAAGTTCATAGCACTGTTCATGCGGCAATCCCATCTCTTCCGCAAGTGCATAAGCAAGATTACTTACCATCATCCCATGATGCAGTTCAGAAGCAAGGTCAAACTCCAGAATCCTCTCCTGCGAACCCACTGCTGTCTTTTGTACTGTATTCAAAGTGTTACCTCCACATCCTACAGCCAGGTAGCTATTGCTGTCCGTTTTCTCTCAATCATCTCATCAATGCGTGAAATATAATTGGAAACATCCTTTACATTCTCCACACGTTCGATCCTTTTGCCATGGTCAAAGACCAGCTTGGAAGAACCACCTGCACCCAGTGCAATGATCGGCTGTTTTTCCTCCATAATCAGTATATTGTAAATTCCAGCTTTGTCAACCTTTGCATAGCCAACATTTTCAAAATTTCCCTTCATATTCTTCTGTCTGTACAGATAATAAGGGCCCATTTCCATCTCATATGCTGTTTTCATCGTGAGATCCATGATCTCCTGATTGTTCTCAAAAGACATTTCCTGATATTTTTCTTTGAAAATATTTAACCGTGCTGCACGCTTAACTGCCAGAGAATGTACCGTCATGCTGTCCGGAGACAGTTCACGGATCTGTTCAAGAGTACGTTCTACCATATGAATGTCCTCTCCAGGAAGACCTACGATCAGATCCATATTAATGTTATCAAATCCCAGTTCTCTTGCCAGATGAAAGGCTTCCTTTGTCTGGTCTACTGTATGTTTACGCCCGATAATCTCCAAGGTCTCCTGATTCATTGTCTGCGGATTTACAGAAATTCTGGTCACCGGATATTCCCGAATTGCCATCAGTTTCTCTCGTGTGATACTATCTGGTCTGCCGGCTTCTACAGTAAATTCAGCCAGCCCCTCGTAACCAAAAGCTTCTCCAACAGTATCCAGAAGTTTCCGGATCTGATGCGGAAGTAATGTGGTCGGAGTACCACCTCCTATATAAATGGTATCCAGTTTTCTGCCCTTCATCATAAGAGCCGTTTCTCTTACTTCTTTGCAAAGGGCTTCTACGTACTCATCTGATCTTTTCTCCCACACTTTCAGCGGATACGAACTGAAAGAACAATACAGACAGATACTCGGACAGAACGGGATTCCGATATAAAGGCTGTATCCATTCTCATAATCAATATCTTTGAGAATTTCTCTTTCCCTGTTGGCAATCGTAATGGCAAGGGCTGTTTTCTGCGGACTTACCAGATATTTTTCTCTCATCTCCTGTGCAGCTTCTGTGTTCTTCATACCGGATTCGATCATTCCCATTGCCAGTTTAGCCGGACGAATTCCGGTCAGATTTCCCCATGGAAGTGTTCTGCCCGTTAATTTCACCAGAAGCTGGTACAATGCATACTTAATAGAATCCTTATTCTCTTTTCTCAGTGCATGAGGATCTTTCACTGCACTATCCGTGATCACTTCCGCAGAAGCTACACCTTTTATTTCCGTTTCTTTAATTTCCGGATTTTCTTTTCTATCATATTTTATGAAATAATTTTCATTATCCCGTTCCACGCAGAAGCGGAGGTCATACTCTGCTTCATCATCTTCATAAAGAGTATGTATCTCCGCCTCGGGATAAAATGCTTTAATCAATTCATAAACATCATGTTCAAATTCTCTGTTCTCAAACAGAATGCCTATCTTATACAAATGGATTATACCTCTTTTCATAGCCAATGCTTGTAGATACATCATGTCCTGGAAAAACTTCTGTTTCTTCCGGAAGAGAATCTACCAGTTTATGCAGACTCTGCACGATCTGTGCTGTACTTCCTCCCGGAAAATCTGTTCTTCCCACCGAACCATAAAAAACAGTATCGCCACTAAACAATACCGCCTCATCTTTCAGATAATAACAGCAGCTTCCCTTGGTATGTCCCGGTGTATGAATCATCTGAACAGAAAAACCAGCAATCTTAACCACGTCCAGATCTTCAAGAAAAACATCCGGCGCAATGGAACAATCTCTTCCACAATGTGCTGTCATATTAATCTCCGGTTCCCGAAGCATCTCTTCTTCCTGACGACAGGCATAAATCGGAATATTGTATTTCTCTTTCACTGCCTGAGCTGCCATGATATGGTCAAAATGTCCATGTGTAAGCAGAATTGCCACCGGTTTTCCATTCATCTGAGAAACTTTCAGCTCAATCTTCTCCGGACAGTCTGCCGGATCTATAATGATCAGCTCTCCGGTTTCTTTATTTTTAAGGAAATAGCAGTTTGTATATACAGGTCCTAATATACATTTCTGTAACTCTAAGTTCTTCATGTTATCCCTTTCTATCCATCGGTTTTCTGTGATCAGCCGGTCGTTCTCTCAACATCAATGACACTTTCTACCTGACGGATTTTCTCTATCAGAGAACGCAGTTCCTCCTTGCTTCCGATTTCAAAGCTCATGGAAATGGTTGCTTTCTCCTGCTTGCTTGTACGGCTGTTAATACTTCTAAGGTCAATCTTACGTTCTGTAAATATCTTAGAAAGATCAACAAGAAGTCCTGTACGGTTATTCGCATATACCTGAATCTCAGCCATGTACTTCTCTTTTTCCTTATTGTCAGGCTGCTGCCATTCTGCCTCGATCAACCGGCTTCGGTCAAGTTCTGACATATTCAGCACATTGATACAGTCTGTACGGTGAATTGTAATTCCACGTCCTCTTGTGACAAAACCTACGATCTCATCACCCGGGATCGGATTACAACATTTTGAAAAACGAACCGCCACATCATGAATACCTTTTACCACAATACCGCTCTTGCTCTTCGCAATATGAAGCTTCTCCTGTGTTTCCGATGCAGCTTCCAGAACCTGCTCATCTGTCAGAGACTTCTTATTCTCCTTGTCATAGGCTTCTACCAGCTTATTAAATACCTGACCTTCTTTTAGTCCGCCATGACCAATCGCAGCAAGTACGGAATCCCAGTCGCGGAATCCATATTTATGCATAACAGCCTCCAGATACTGAGGCTTATTATAATTTACAATCTTAAATCCCTTTGCACGGGCATACTGCGCAAGCATTTCCTTACCCTTAAGGATGTTATCTTCTTTTAATTCTTTCTTAAACCACTGGTTAATTTTGTTTTTCGCCTGTGTACTCTTAACCAGTTTCAGCCAGTCACGGCTCGGTCCCTGAGAATTCTGTGAAGTAATGATCTCAATACGGTCACCATTCTTGATCTCGTATTCAATAGGAACAAGCTTTCCGTTTACACGCGCACCTACCATCTTATTTCCAACTGCGCTGTGGACACTGTAAGCAAAGTCAACCGGTGTCGAACCACTTGGAAGTGTCTTGACATCTCCCTGTGGAGTAAAGCAGTAAACACTGTCTGCAAAAAGGTCAAGGTCATTTTTCAGAAGACTCATAAACTCTTTGTTGTCAGACATATCTCTCTGCCATTCCAAGATCTGACGCAACCAGTTAAGCTTCTCTTCTTCACTCTTTCCTACAGGTGCTTTGCCGTCAGAAGATTCCTTATATTTCCAGTGTGCCGCGATACCATACTCAGCAGTTCTGTGCATCTCATAAGTACGAATCTGTATCTCAAACGGCTGTCCATTTGGACCAATCAGAGTCGTATGCAGTGACTGATACATATTGGGTTTTGGCATGGCAATATAATCCTTAAATCTTCCCGGAATCGGTTTGTACATCTCATGAATCACGCCAAGGGCAGCATAACAGTCTTTTACTGTATCTACCAGAATACGGACTGCAAACAGATCATAAATCTGGTCGATCGTCTTATCCTGATTTACCATCTTCTTGTAGATGCTGAAGAAATGTTTCACACGTCCGTCTACCTGTGATTTAATACTGGCATCTTCCATGTGTTTCTTGACTTCTTTTACGATTGCACCTACAAACTGTTCCCTCTCACTCTTGCGCAAAGCAATCTTCTCTACCAGATCATAATAAACATCTGGTTTCAGATATTTCAGTGACAAATCGTCCAGTTCTACTTTTATCTTGGAAATACCGAGACGCATGGCAATAGGAGCATAAATATCCATCGTCTCTCTTGCTTTTTCCTGCTGTTTCTCAGGGCGCATATACTGCAGAGTACGCATATTATGAAGGCGGTCAGCAAGTTTGATCAGAATGACTCGGATATCCTTTGCCATAGCAAGGAACATCTTTCTTAGATTCTCTGCCTGAACTTCCACTTTGTCCGCCGAATAAGACAGCTGTCCCAGCTTGGTAACACCATCTACAAGAAGTGCAACTTCTGAACCAAATTCCTTCTCAACTTCTTCATAAGTCATCCAGGTATCCTCGACCGCGTCATGAAGAAGACCTGCCACGATTGTCTCTTTATCCAGCTCCAGATCTGCCAGAATGATTGCCACACACAAAGGATGGATGATATATGGTTCACCGGACTTCCTCTTCTGTCCCTCATGCGCCTCACTCGCAACCTTATATGCTTTCTCTATCATAGAAATGTCTGTGGACGGATGATACTTTAAGACACTGTTTATCAGTTCTTTGTAAAGCACCTCCGGACTTGTAAAATCATGCATGGTTTTTACCGCTGCATCTGCTCTTTTTACAGATTCCAGTTTTTCTTTTTCAACCTGCATCTCATCTTTTTTTGCTTCTGTACCTTTCGTCATCTCTGCCATATACTCCCACCTGCCTGTCCTGCACGATCAGTCGTGCTTATTTACCGTCATAACAAATCACGGATGCTACATCATATCCTTTCAGTCTTTCACGTCCTTTTAATCCTGCAAGTTCCATCAGAAATACAACTTTGACCACTTCTCCGCCAAGCTGTTCTACAAGTTTAATGGCTGCTTCGATAGTACCGCCGGTTGCGATCAGGTCATCAATGATTACTACTTTCTGACCAGGTTTGATGGAATCTTTGTGCATCTCGATTTCTGCACTGCCATACTCCAGTTCATAGCTTGCAGATACTGTTTCGCATGGAAGTTTCCCTTTCTTACGAATCGGTACAAATGGTTTATGAAGATTATACGCAATCGGCACGCCAAAGATAAATCCTCTGGATTCTGTACCCGCGATCACATCTACGTCTAAATCTTTCAGGCAGTCCTGCATAGAATTGATTGCCAGCTGCAGACCATCTGCGTCCTGCAGAACACTTGTAATATCTCTGAAAATAATCCCCGGTTCTGGAAAATCCGGTATACTTCTTACGTATTCTTCAATTTTCTTCATTTTATCTCTCCTCCGGCATATTTAATACAAATCTTCAATAATTTCCCCAATTTTGCTGAAAAAACAGAGACTTGTTCTATTTAGTCAAGTAATAGATTAACTCATAAATATTTTATAGTATATCACCTTTTTATTTTAGAATCAATCGTTACTCTTATACTTAACAATAATTCTGAATAATGATCTGGAGACTTTCCCGGCCTCTGAACCTGTTAATTTCCGGATAATAAGTAACAGAAATACTGTCCTTTTCTCGTATAAAATTCATAAAATCATCTGCTTCTCCAAAATAAATTCCTTCTATTATGGCGCCCTGAGGGTCAAGAAGTTTTAACTTTACCACATTTTTATTTTTTCCAATAATGTTGCTGTCAAGCACTCTTAATCCTTTTTGCGCAAAAATTGGCTTTACATTTCCCTTTCCAAAAGGTTCTAACAGAGAAATCTGTTCTACCAGTTCTTTTGTAATATAGGAAATCGGCATTGCCACATCAATTACTATCTTAGGCCTTAGATCTTCTTCGGTCAATGTACAATTTTGGTTCAGCTGTTCTCTGAATTTCTCTATATTCTCTTCCTCTATCGAAAGTCCTGCCGCCATCGGATGCCCACCAAACTGAACCATCAGATCTGCACATTTTACCAGTTCATCATACATGGAATAGCTTTCTATGGATCTTCCACTGCCTTTTGCACATTTTTCTCCTCTTGTCAGCACAAATGCGGGTTTGTGATATTTCTCCCTGAGTCTTCCTGCAATAATTCCCGCAAGGCTCTCATGGCATTCCGGAAGATACACCACCAGCACCCTGTCATTTTTCAGTTCTGTTGTTTCTATAAGCTGGATTGCTTCTTCCTTTCCTTTTTCAGTAAGTGCTTTTCTACTCTGATTAAGCGCTGTTAAATCCCCCGCAAGTTTTGCTGCTTCTTCTTTTGTCGACGCATTCAAAAGCGCAAGCGAACGTGCTGCTGTGTCCAGTCTTCCACTGGCATTGATGCAAGGTCCTAACACAAATCCAATGTGATAGGCTGTAATCTTTGAGTCCTCCAGATTATTGGCACGAATCAGTTCCTGCAAACCTTTATTTTTTGTATTTGGGAGACGTCTGAGGCCTTCTTTTACCAGAATACGGTTTTCTCCCTGAAGATCCATGACATCACCCACTGTTGCAATTGCAACCAGCTCATAGTAATCTTCCAGTTCTTTCTTTTGGATATCAAATCGTTCATAAAGAGCTGTGATGTATTTAAAAGCTACCACTGCACCACATAGATTTTTATTCGGATACAAACAGTCACATTGTTTCGGATTCAGAATCGCATCCGCAGGCGGCAATATTACCCGGCGTTCTCCGTTTTCCTCTCTGTAAGGAATTTCATGATGATCTGTTACGATCACTGTCATGCCTTTTTCTTTTGCCATCTGAATTTCTGCACAAGCAGCAATTCCATTATCACAAGTTACGATAGTGTCAATTTTATCCGACTCAGCTCTGTCTATCAGATGCTCATGGATCCCATATCCGTCTGCAACTCTGTCAGGAATATAAGTATCTACATTTGCTCCGATTCTTGTCAAGCCTTTCAATAAAATGTATGTAGAAGTTACACCATCAATATCATAGTCTCCGATAATCCGGATTTTCGCCTGCTGCTGTATTTTTTTCTCCAGTATGTCTACTGCTTTTTTCATATCTTTCATTAACCAGGGAGATGGAATCGTATCTATTGTCCCTAACAGATATTCTTTTATTTTCTCTTCCCCGACCACATCTCTGTTTCTGATCAGCCTTGCGATCACCGGATCAATATGAAACTGTCTGCCTATCAGGTTAAAGTCCGCCTTCTTTGCAGCTACTACCCATTTTTCCATGTATTTTCTCCTCATTTATCTATAATAGTTAAACAAAACTAATTTCTTTTGCTTTCTCGTGAATGTCCACGGATTATTACATAATAATACAGTTTTCATCGGCTATGCAATACGTTTATAAAAAATGTCCCGGGGATTATCCCCCGGGACGGTATGTATCTGAACATTTAAATCAGATGAATATTCTATTTCTGTTCAGCATCATCATTTTGCTGATTTTTTGCAGCTTCTTCAGCTGCCAGACGCTCAGCTACTCTTTTTCTGTTTTTCTTCTTAGGCTGAGTCGGATCTTTCTGCGATACGTCACGTGCTTTTTTAGGTTTAGAAGAAGATTTTCCGGATGTGGAAACTGTGGCAATCGCCGGCTGTCCTTTTCCTACAAATTTCTTTTTCATTACATACCATAATGCACCTGTAATGCATACAGAAGAATATGCACCGACAAGAACACCAACCATCAGAGGTGCTGCGAACTCACGGATAGAAGAAACACCCATGATATAAAGAACAGCTACCATAACGAAAGTTGTAAAGGAAGTATAAATACTTCTTGTAAGTGTCTGAGTGATACTTGCATTTACAATCTCTGCCAGTTTCTCTCTGGAACCGCTGTGCAGATTCTCACGGATACGGTCGAAGATAACGATCGTAGCGTTAATGGAATAACCTACAATCGTAAGCATGCAGGCAATAAATGTATTACCTACGGATACTCTCGCGATTGCATAGAAAGCAAGTACAACTAAAACATCATGCAGAAGTGCAAGTACCGCACTGCTTGCAAAACGGATGTCTTTAAATCTGAACCAGATATAAAGGAGCATACAGATTGTAGCTACGATAACCGCTACAATCGCATCCTGACGCATTTCCTTACTTACTGTAGAAGAAATACTCTCTGTGGAAATTGTGCTCTCATCTACACCAAATTTCTCAACCAGTGCATCTTTAAGCGCCTCACGCTCGCTCTGTTCCAGAGAACGTGTCTTAATTACAACCTGATTTGTTCCTACTACTTTTGTAGGCTGAACGTTCTTATCGCCTGTTACATCTTCAACAACTGGTGTTACCTCAGAGTCAATTGTCTTAATGTCCATGTCCTCATTAAATGTAACAGTTGTAGAAGTACCACCTGAGAACTCAAGGCTGTAATTCAAAGCTTTATTTCCGGCATTTGAATGAATAAACATTGCTACCGGACCGCTAAGAATAAGGATAATGGAAATAATGAAGAATACTTTCTTCTTTCCAAGGAAATCTACTACCTTACGTTCTTTAGCAGCTCCGTAGAATTTCGCATCGCGAACTCCAACTGCATAAAGCGCGTTCACAACCAGACGTGATACAACTAAAGCTGTAAACATAGAGATTACGATACCAAGAGCAAGAGTATAAGCAAAGCCCTTAACTGTACCGGATCCAAGCCACATCAGCACGAATGCAGCAATCAGAGTTGTGATATTTCCATCGAAGATCGCGGAGAAAGCTTTGCTGAAACCGGATTTGATGGAATTTCTTACGGATACACCTGCACCGATCTCCTCACGGATACGTGCATAAATAATAACGTTGGCATCCACCGCCATACCGATACCCAGGATAATACCCGCAATACCCGGAAGAGTAAGTGTGATGTCAAAGGCATTCAGTGTAATCAGCATCAATGATGTATAAAGGATCAGCGCAACACCTGCAACAACACCAGGTACGCGGTATACAATGATCATGAAAATAATAACAATGATAAGGCCGATAGCACCTGCAAGAACACTTGTAGAAATTGCTTCCTCACCAAGCTGTGCAGCTACAACACTGGAACGAAGTTCTTCCAGTTCCAGTCCCAGGGAACCGATACGGATATAAGAAGCAAGGTTCTGTGCTTCTTCCAGATCAGACATACCACTAATCTGTGCTTTTCCACCGGAAATCTCCTCATTTACGTTCGGAGCACTGATGATCTGATTATCGTAAACAATCGCTATCTGCTTGCCTACATTCTCTTTTGTAGCTTCTGCAAACTTTGCCTTACCACTGTTGTCTCCGTCAGAAGTAAGTGTAAGACTTACTACATACTCTTTTGCGCTTGTGTTCTGATTCTGAATGGCACCACCCTGTGCATCTGCCACATCAGAGCCCTCCAGAACAACACTTCCGGATTCTTTAATCTCATCCATTGTTCTGGAAAGAACATAGCCGTTCTGTCCTGTTGTAAAGTTCTGGTTTCCGTCAGCATCCTGCTGAGTGATAAAATACAGAGAACCTGGTTTACCCAGATCGTTCAGAA
Organism: Blautia sp. CGZ-1-C1; assembly: GCF_056504575.1. Taxonomy (NCBI): domain Bacteria; kingdom Bacillati; phylum Bacillota; class Clostridia; order Lachnospirales; family Lachnospiraceae; genus Blautia; species Blautia sp. CGZ-1-C1. The sequence continues at coordinate 1,560 of NZ_JBWLUT010000172.1, read as the reverse complement.
TGGTATCTGCATCTGTAACACCAGGAATCTCAACTGTGATACGGTCTGATCCTTCCTGATATACCTGAGCTTCTGTACTGTACTGTTCTACACGCTTCTGGAGCTTGTAGATAGTATCTGACATTTCCTCGCTTGTCGGATTACTTTCCTTGGCCTGGTAGGTAATGCTGACACCACCGGCAAGATCAAGACCTGTGTTGATATGTTTTGCTGCACCGGTTCCGGTAGGACCGATACCTACGGCTGCAGTAAAGCAAAAGAACACAGTCAGGATCAGTGTCAGAAGCAGCACTACGATTCCTTTACTTTTCTTCATAGTTCTTTTCCCTTCTTGATTATTTGTCCGCGGTCATGTGTCCATCTGCATGTACATCCATCAAGCAGATATTCTTTACCTGCTTTCACTACCTGCACATAATCGAAGAAGTGATTCGGTTATGAACAAATATTGATGTACCGGGCCATTTTCTATTATGATAACAGCCGGCAGATCACGCTATCAACCAGCATCCCTGCTGATTAATCACATGCCAGTGCGGCTTTTATCATGATAGCGCACTCCACACGTTTTCTCTGGAGTTCGCATCCGATTTCATAATTACCTTTGATATCTCCCTGGAAATGGAATGCATTTGCCGCACATCCGCCACTGCAGTAGAAACGTGCAAAACAATTCTTGCAATCTTTCTTTGTATAAACGTTGCATCCGCCAAATTCTTTCTGAATCTCTGGTTTTACGATACCCTCGTCTACATTTCCCATCAGATATTTTTCTTCACCAACGAACTGATGACATGGGTAAAGGTCACCCCATGGTGTTACAGCCAGGTATTCTGTTCCTGAACCGCAGCCAGACAGTCTCTTGTGAACGCATGGACCACCTGTCAGATCGATCATAAAGTGGAAGAAATTAAATCCTCTTCCCTCTTTTTCTCTCTTGATCATTTCTTTTGCAAGAGCATCATACTCTTCTATGATCTGCGGAATATCCTCCTCACGGATCGCATATTCCTCTGTATCTGCTGCGACTACCGGCTCTACAGAAATCTGTTTAAATCCCAGATCTGCCAGATGAAGCACATCTTTTGAGAAATCAAGATTATGATGTGTAAATGTACCTCTTACATAATACTTGTCCTGATTTCTGGATTCTGCAAACTTCTGGAATTTCGGCATGATCAGGTCATAGCTTCCGGCACCTTTTCTGAACGGACGCATATAATCATGTACTTCCTTACGTCCATCCACACTCAGTACAACATTTGCCATTTCTTTATTGCAGAATTCCATTACTTCATCATTAAGCAGAACGCCGTTTGTAGTAAGTGTAAAACGGAAGTTCTTATTATGAATCTTCTCCTGCTCTCTGCCGTATTTTACCAGATCTTTTACAACCTGCCAGTTCATCAATGGCTCTCCGCCAAAGAAATCCACTTCCAGGTTTCTTCTGGATCCTGAATTTGCGATCAGGAAATCAAGTGCTTTCTTGCCGACTTCATAAGACATCAGGGCTCTTCTGCCATGATACTCTCCCTCTTCGGCAAAACAATAACGGCAGGC
>NZ_JBWLUT010000171.1:0-42348 GCF_056504575.1 Blautia sp. CGZ-1-C1 | reverse complement strand
CATCAGAATCACATCAAAGTATCCGGGCTCTGAATTCTCAAATATTTCTACAGCTTCCCGTCCATTCCATGCCTTTGTCACTATCATTTTTTCTTCTTTCAGCAGGAACTCAGCAATTTCCATATTCAGCTCATTGTCTTCCACCAGCAGAACCTGAATTCCTTCCACTGAACAGTTCTGATACATCTGGGATCTCTTTTCCGATTCCTCAGCAGAGATTTCAAAAGAAATATGAAGAATAAATTTAGTTCCCTTTCCCTGTATACTCTCAAAGGAAAGGGTTCCACCCTGCAGCTCTATCAGCTTTCTGGCAATGGCAAGTCCCAGACCGGTACCTGCATAATTTGTTCTGGCTGACTGCCCTTCCTGGGCAAAAGGCTCAAATGCCTTTTTCTGAAATTCCTCACTCATGCCGATTCCGGTATCTGTACAGGTCAGTTCATATTCCGCAGTGGTATCCGTATAGGAAACCTCACGACAGGTAACTGTCACAGAACCACCATCATAATTATATTTTACTGCATTGCTGCCGATATTCATCAATATCTGCTGGAAATGCACCGGACTTCCTATCAGCTGTGTATGGATGATTTCTCCATCTTCTACATAATAATTAATGCCGGATTCATTTGCCTGCATCCTGGTGATTTCATTCGTGTTATGCAAAAGTTCCAGCAGATTAAAGTGCTTTCTCTCCAGCTGTATATTGCCGGATTCCAGCTTATTCATATCCAGCACATCATTGACAAGATTTAAAAGATAACCGGAAGCAGTCCTGATTTTGGTACGTGCTTCCTGCTGAAGCTCCAGATCATCGGGATAACGGTCTGCAATATCCACACATCCCTGAATCCCGTTGATCGGTGTGCGGATATCATGACTCATTCTCCTAAGGAAATCTGTCTTTGCCAGATTGGCTTTCTCAGCCTCCTGGGCAGTTCTTCTCAGTTCTTCCCGGCTCTCCAGCTCAGATATTTTCTGGTCATTAATATCTCTCGTCACATAGAGAACATTGGTCACTTCCCCTGCTTCGTTTCGCAGTTTCACAATAAATCTGGCCTGGTGCCAGACTCCGGTTATGGCTCTGTATTCTGTGGAAATCTCCTCTCTGTTCTTCAGACGTTCTGCCAGCGTGGAAACATCCAGGAATTCTCTCATTCTTTCCTGAAATTCGGGAGCTACGATTTTCTCTCTGGCTTTTGTAAACTGAACAGAAATCTTTCCACTTCTGCCGGTCAGACGGTGCATGGATTCCTTGCTGGAAATCTCCTCATAGGTATCATGGATCAGATCCATCCGGTAGATGATCCAGTACATTTTGCTGATTGCAGAGATGATCTCATTATTCATTTTCAGATCAGCCATAGTCTCTTCCATCTGCTGCTTCTTTTTCATATCCTCCTGCACAATATCATCAATATAGCGAAATCCCATAATGATCTTATAATCATCTCTGTTGCCTGTCTCCAGACGGATCACCTGCAATTCAAAATACTCATGCCCGGCATGGTTTTTCACTGACTGATAACGATATGCAAAACGTTTGTGATTCCGCAGATACTCTATGAGAGCGTGACGTTCCATCTTCCGGAGAAAATCCGGTGCTGATTCCCGGATTACATAATGATCATAATAATATCTGATTCCAGAGGTATAACTGGATTTCAGCTCCGGCATCTCATCAATCTCTGCCCAATTGGAATGTATGCTCTGTTTGATCATTTCCAGAGTATCATTTGCCAGATCACATAAATAAAATGAGGTATAATCTACGCAGAGAGCTTCCAGGATATGCTTCTCCTTCTGAAGTTCCTCCAGATTGCTCTCCAGTGTTTTCTGTTTTTCCTCAAGCATCCTGAACATACGCAGATTATTCAGTGTACTGGCAAGATGTCCGCCTGCATTGGAAAGAAGCGATATGGAAACACCGGGATTAACCAGCTCCGGATTATCCAGACCGATAAAACCGCTCAACTGCGTATTTGCAAACAAAGGTAAAACCAGCAGAGAATGAATGTCCTGAACCTTCAGGATATCATATTCCGAAGGCATGGTTTCGCGTATTTTCTCCAGATCATGAATAATTATGGTTTCTCCACGAAGAAATTTCTCATGCCACACCGGCATACTATCGACAGAAATACGAATCAGATTGTCAATCTGTGGGATGATCCCTTCTCTGCACCATTCGAAGGTATTGCTGTAATAATCCTGCTTTTCAGACATCAGTTCAAAAATATATACTCTGTCTGCATCTGTATATTCACCGGTGTATTGAAGCAATGCAGGAATACAGTCCTTCACTTCTTTCTCATCCGACGCCTGATTGATGTCTGATATCAGAGACAGAATCTGATTCAGCAGTTCCAGCTTTTTGTTAAATTGTCTGTAGTTAATCTCATGTTCTTCACTCTTATTATCATTTGCCTTAAACTTTTTCATATAATCTCCCAACATCATCATATAGAAAATATCACCTATCATATCACATTTGCCGTCATTGCAATGATAGGTATGCATGTTTTATCCTTATCTGGCAGATACCTGTTTGCCTGCGTTGCTTTATAACTGTTCATTTTGGACATCGGGAGGATTCTGATGAAGCATTCTACGTTTTCCTGTATCCTCAAAACAAGCTGATTCATTTTTCTTACTTGAAAGAACAATGTTTATCACTTTAACACAAAACTCACTTTAGGTTATTCTGTAATGTATTGATCAATTCTTCAATAACTATCGGCTTGGATAAAAATCCATTCATACCACATGCCAGTGCTTTCTTTCTGTCTTCGTCAAAAGCATTGGCAGTCATGGCAAGGATCGTGATTCCCGCCAGTGAAGGATCATCCAGTGAACGGATCTGCTCAGTAGCCTCATATCCATTCATTACAGGCATCTGCACATCCATAAGCACCAGGTCATAATCACCTTGTGTTGAATTCTTAACTTTCTCCACAGCCTCTGCTCCATCTTCCGCTGTATCAACCCGAAAACCATATTCACTAAGGAGCGCTACTGCAATTTCACTGTTCAGTTCATTATCTTCCACAAGCAGTATGCGCCTGCCTCTGAAATCTGAATCTGCTGCCGGAAGGATATTATCCTCTGCCTCAGCCTGCTTCTGGCCGATAGCAGCCATCAGAGTCTCTCTGATATCTGACATAAACATAGGTTTGGCACAGAATGCAGTCACCCCTGCTGCCCTGGCTTCCACTTCAATATCTGACCAGTCATAAGCAGTCAGGATAATGATCGGCGTATCGTCACCAAGACTGCGGATCTGACGGGTAACTTCAATGCCGTTCATATCCGGAAGACGCCAGTCAATGATATAAGCATGGAATGCATCACCCATTTCCACAGACTGTCGTGCGCGGAGAACAGCCTCCTTACCGGAAAGTGTCCATTCCGAACGCATTCCAACCTTCACAAGCATCTTAGTCACACTGTCACAGGTATTGAAATCATCGTCTACGACCAATGCCTTCAGACCTTCCAGCTCTGCGATTTTCTCTATACGGTGGTTCTCAGGCTGAATCCGCAATGGCAGACGGATAATAAATTCAGTACCTTTGCCCTGTTCTGTCTGAACCTCAATGGTTCCGCCCATCATATCCACGATGTTCTTGGTAATGGCCATGCCCAGTCCTGTACCCTGAGTCCTGCTTACAGTGGAAGTCCGCTCTCTCTCAAAAGGAGAAAAGATCTTCTGTACAAATTTCTGACTCATGCCGATTCCGTTATCCTTTACCCGGATTTCGTACAATTCACAGCCTCTCTGTGTACCCGGATACTCTCTCAGCCGGACAGAAACGGTTCCGCCTGCAGGAGTAAACTTGATCGCATTGGACAAAAGATTCAGGAGCACCTGATTCAGCCTCGTCTTGTCACAATAAACATCCTCATTGGTAACATCCATGACATCCATGTAAAGCTCCAGCTGTTTCGCATGGATCTGTCCGCTGATAATGGTTTTCAGATCATGAAGAACCTCTGACAGACTGACTTCCGTTTCTTCCAGATGAATCTTTCCGCTCTCAATACGGCTCATATCCAGGATATCATTGATCAGTGAGAGCAGATGATTACTGGAGGAAAGAATCTTACCCAGATAATCCCGTACCCTTTCTTTATCATCAATGTTGCTTACAGCCAGTGTGGTAAAACCAATGATCGCATTCATTGGTGTCCGGATATCGTGAGACATATTGGAAAGGAAGGTGCTCTTTGCCTTGTTTGCAGTCTCCGCAGCGCGGACCGCCTCAGAAAGCGCCTGATTCATTTTTCTGTCAGAGGTACGATCTGACATAACCAGGATATATTTCTTTTTCCCGTTTACCTCGCTGCCCATTGCAACATTATGAAACCAGCGGTGTTCTCCTGTTTTCTGATGAACATATTCAAAATCCCATTCCTGCTGCTCATGAACCTGGATTTCTTCCAGATAATTCTTCTCCGGATCTTCAACATCCCCGGGATGCAGTTTTCCCAGGACACAAATATCTTTACGGATCTGTTCTACTGTAATACCCAGCAATTTTTCCACATTGGGACTGACGTAATCTGCTTTATATGTTTTGGCATCCAGCATCAGGAAAACATCATCCACACTCATTGACAGCTTTTGAAACAGCTCGTCCCTGTAAAGGATCTCCGTATCCTTTCTCTTCAGGTTTACCCTGTTTTTCCAGAGAATAATTCCAATAAAAAGACCGGCAATACACACCGCTACTGCACTTACAAGCAGCATAGTGCTACGCTGCAGAACATTCATACTGGCATTAACGATATCAGCCTGGACAAGTCCCAGAAAGATCCAGTCCTGAGGTTTGGATTTCTCATAGACCAGATAGTAATCCTTTCCATCCAGATTTATCAGCATTGCATCTGTATGTCCTTCCTTAAACTCTTCTGAAAGTTTAAGGATCTCTTTTTCAGACATATTGGAATGCTCTCTCAGAATCCCAAAGAAATTATACACCTCTCCCCATGACTCAGAGGAATGATCCACAACAACACGACCATCCGGATGAACCACATAACTCTGGGCATTTCCATTAAAAGCAGAAATATTCAGCACATTTACGATATCGGAGTTTTCATAGGCAATGGCAATTGCATCATATTCAAAGCCCTGATAACTTCCATGAGGCTTGGGAGTGGCAAAAACAAGGAGCTGGGATTTTCCGGGAACTGTTGCATTGGTTATCACATCATTTCCCTGCCGGATCTCATCTTCAATATTTTCCTGTAATCCCAGATAGCCGGTTTCACCTGTTACCATCTTATAGTTCCCGTCCGCTGACAGGAAATAAAAATCTAAAAAGCCTGCATCTTCCTGTGCTTTCTCTATATACTCACGAATTTCACTTTCATCGGAAGTATTCTGCAGATATTCCCCCCATATATGGAGATAAGTCAGATTCTTATTTGTCAGCTCACTTAGCATATTATCAGACTGATGAAAAATTTCTGTCAGGTGAGAAACACTTTCCTCATAAACAGTCTTCGATACAAACTCCAAATATCGGAAAACAGTCAAAAGGATTCCAATGAATAGAACAATAAGAACTGCTGTATTCCATCGTTTTCTCACAACCCGTTTCTTTCTGTTTGTATTATGATTCTTAACATCCATTCTTCTCACCTCAGAGTAATATAGTCTTCAGGCTCTGCAAGAATGGCATTACCATCTGAAACATATGTTGTCCAGGTATCTTCCACAGAGGTATCCCCTCCATCAAATGCAATATTTTCCTCTGCCGCATAAGCTTCCATATATTGTGGTTCTGCAAGGCAGGTCACAGTAAAAGTATCCTTGTCCTGAATCTGTTTTCCATTCTTTGTAACTTTACTCAATGTATAACCATCATCCGTTTCCTTAATTTCTACAGAAATACCACTGAACACAGGCAGAGAGCCTCGATTAAAGGGGATAAAGCCTCCCTGGCAGCCTTCTACGAAGTTTCTGACCGTTTCCTTCAGTTCTGCCCCACTTATTTCGCTGCTATAAGCGGAAAGCTCGTTTGGCATGATCATGTCGCCCGCCATTTTTTCTGTATAACCGGCCTTCAGTACATTTCCTGTAAAGCTGTTTCCTGTTGCAATCAGCACATCCGTCCCATAAATACCGCGCAAAGTGTTTGCCATAACAGAATAGGCTTCATTGCCTCCGCTGGTATGGAAGCGATTGGAATAAGTTTTCTTTGAATCCAGCACAATATCCTCAGAAGTGGATTTTTCCTCAAGAAGCTGGGTGTTAAATGACTGATAAGCCTGCTCTGCATTATATTCTCCTGAAATCATCTTAGACACCACATCCCTGGAAATGGAGAAAAAGTCATTTGACGCAATACGGATATACATATGGTTTTCTTCAATCACAGGTTTCACATCCTTCAGATATTCTGTAAGCTTGAGACCCACATCCTGGCTGTAGCTTAACAGATCCTGTCCATCATAAATGATCCGGTTCTGCGCATCCTCTGAAAGCATTGTGTTCAGTACCTTCATTGCTTTCTGCCGGCGTGTTTCATCCTTTGTCAGGTCACGGTTTAAAGCTATCTGGAAATATGGTGTAGTCATCAGCCACTTTTCGCCGTTCTGCTGAAAGAATGGCAGGAATGTTGTGTTAATCCCCTGATCCTGGAACATTTTTACGCCGGAAGAACTGCCGAAGTACATGGCAAGCTTACCACTTTTGTACATCTCAACCACATCATCATAATTCATATCCAGATCATCCTGGCTCAGCCCTGTATCCTGAATAAACTGCTCCATACGTTCAAAAGCCTCCGGCCAGACGGTACTGTCCAGACCTTCTCTCTTTGTATTATCCGGGTCACTGTAGGTGGTACGCCACTTACGTCCATCCACAGAAGACAGCTCTGATGCAGACAGACCCTGCAGTGTTTCCATACAGGTATAATCATAGTAATAGTCTGCAGTAAACCCACGGATACCCACCTCATCAAATGCCTGGCAGGCAGAAACGAAGCTTTCATAATCCGTTGGAAGAGGAATATCATACTTTTCAAAAAGGTCTTTGTTCACTACAAAGCCATGGGTATCTGCACACACAGGAAGCCAGTTTACGGTGCCATCCTGATTTCTGAAACTGTTAAGGTATGTATCATAGACAGCACCTGCCTCATTGGTTGTGGAAAGATCCATCAGGCTGTCCTTCAGGGGACTTGCATCATGGAGGGAAAACCTGCAGCAGGTTATAATATCCGGTAATCCGCCGTTTTCATCCAGAAAACGATAGAAATCCAGATTATTATTGCCTACTACAAATTCAATGTTGATATCCGGGAGCTGTTCCTGGATGTATGATGCATATTTTTCATACAGACTTGTGGTCCATAAATACACTGTGATGGTTTCTGCGTCTTCTTTTTCCGCACTTTTCCCGCCACAGCCAGACAGAAGTGACATAACCGTCACCATCACCAAAAGTCCAGAAACTAACTTGTTCCATTTTTTCTTTTTCATTATAACTGCTCCCTCTGATTGTGTTTTACTAACTCATTGATTACTTTTACTAATAATTTCCTATCAACAGGCTTGGCAATATGTTCATCCATTCCCGCTTCCTTTGCTCTCATTCTGTCCTCAATGAACGCATTTGCTGTCATTGCAATGATCGGTATCACTTTTGCATCCTCTCTGTCCAGAGAGCGGATCATCTTTGCTGCTTCATATCCATTCATGACAGGCATCATAATATCCATAAGAATGACATCAAATTCACCAGGACTGCTTTTTCTGAATATGTCAACAGCCTCCTGTCCATTCCATGCTTTGGTCACCACAGTGCCTTCATTCCGAAGTACAAATTCTGCAATCTCCATATTCAGCTCATTATCCTCTGTCAGAAGAACATGGAGCCCCTGGATAGATGTTTCCGTTTTTTCTTCCGTTTCAGTCCTGTCCTTCCTATCTGTGTCAATCCGGAATGGAATCCGAATCACAAATGTAGTCCCTGTGCCTTCTTTACTTTCAAAGGAAATGGTTCCGCCCATTTTCTCCACCAGTTTTTTTGTAATTGGCATTCCAAGTCCTGTTCCGGCGAATTTTGTGCGGCTTCCTGCATGTTCCTGTGCAAATGGTTCAAAAATGCGTTTCTGGAATGCCTCTGTCATTCCAATCCCGGTATCTCTGCAGACAAATTCCAATGTGGTCATTGCTGTCTGTTCCGATGGGATTTCCCGACAGCTGATATAGACATATCCGTTTTCTTTGTTATATTTCACCGCATTGGACAGAATATTCATCAGAACCCGTTTTACATGCCCCGGACTTCCGATAAGATTCCAGTGTGTAACTTCTTTTTCTTCCCAAAGGATCCGGATATTCTGCTCTGTGGCCATCTGTTCGATCACACCCAGTATTTCCTCAGAAATACTGTTCAGATTAAATGGGATTTCTTCCAGAATCACTTCATCTGACTCCAGTTTGCTCATGTCCAGAACCTCGTTTATCAGTTCCAGCAACAGATGGGATGCCTCTTTGATCTTTGCCCTGCATTCCGTCTGTTTCTTCATATCCTCTGCATAATGGTCTGCCACATCGATCATGCCGCAGATTCCATTGATCGGTGTCCGGATATCATGGCTCATTCGCTGTAGAAACTCGGTTTTTGCCTCATTGGCTGCTTCTGCTTTTTTTGCTGCTCTCAGAAGTTCTGCTTTATATTTTTCATCTTTTTCCTGTTCATGTTTCCGGTGTGCCAGATCCGCTCTGTATCCCCAGAAGCAGAATATACCGAATATGAGTAAATAAAGAAAAACGACAGCTGTTACACTTAGCGGCAGGTTACGGAATACTTCTGTATCCGGAAGATATGCGTAGATATAATAATCACGCTGCTTCAGCATGATTCCATAACATCCGGTTCCTTCCTTCCTCAAATGATAGATATGCTGACTGTCTGTATGCTTTTTCATTGCCTGAACAACTTCGTTGTCGGCTGTATTCTGCCCCAGCAGACTCTCATCATTGCTGGCAACAACAATCCCATCGTCTGCAACAATAACCGTTCCATCTTTCTGGATACTATAACCATTTAAAAGCCCTTGTATCGTCAGTGTATAGTTTCTGGCAAATTCAGGAGGTGTGTAATAGTAGATTGCCACAATACCCGGTGCATCTTTTCTGGCACAGGCTGCAATATCAATATAGGATCCGTCTTCCCTGGTAAACCGTTCCGAATAAGATCTTTCTTCATATCCGGCAAAATCCATGATAATGTCCTTTTGCAGATATGCCGTAATCTCACCGGTCAGAGACTCATCCATGCTGTATTCGCAGTCCGTCTTTCCAACTGCATCCAGCACAAGGATACCATCCACCCAGAGAGTCTGAAGATTTTCTTTCAGGAACTCCTGGCTCAGATGACCGCCGTTTTCTATTTCCATATCAATATTCGTACTCATCTGTCTGGCACTTTCAATCGCACGGAGGAGACTTTTGGATTCCGAAGATTCATTATAATGGGTGTAGGTGGAACACTGCACTTTGACATAATTTACAATCTCTACCATTCTTTTCTCTGCTTCCGCTTTCTCCGTATGAAAGAAATAAAACAGAGAAACTAATGCCACACAGATTCCAATCAGACCACCGAACAGCTGGATTCGTTTTTCTTTTTTCTTTCTCTTAATATCCAAGATCATCCACCTCCAGATACTTCTGGGGATCATCCAGATATTTTTTAATGATTTTCAGGGAGGTGCCATCCTGCCCCATTTCTTCCAGCGTCTGATCCATCTGCTCACAGATTCCCCTGTCATCCTCTTTTGCAAAAGCGACACCTATTCCGGTGATCATCAGAGGCTCTTCCAGGATACGGAAACTTGCATCATAATCCTTCATATACTGAACGATAGATTCCTCGTGTGCTGCAACTGCATCTACATATCCTTTCCCAAGAAACGTATAGATCAGCTCCCTGTGTCCAAGACTGATCAGATTGCCCAGTTTGGGGATTCTCTCATCCGTCCGGTTCAGAAAGATGCTTTCCGGTTTGGTTGTGGACTGAACAGCCAGGTTCTTTTCCTCCAGATCACTCAGTTTATAGATATCACTGTTCTCATTTACAGCAACCACCTGACGGCTTGCTATGTACGGTCCCGCCCAGCGGTAATCATCAAGACGCCCTTCCATGGAAAAACAGCCCATGATACAGTCAATCTCTCCGCTCTCCACCAGTTCTTTTTTCTTCTCCCAGTTGATCCGGACAACCTCCAACTGATATCCCATTCTTTTGAAAGCTTCCGTAGCCAGTTCTACATCGATTCCCGTCGGTACACCATCCTCATTCAGATAATTGTATGGTGGATAGTTGTCGCTGCCGAGGGTAATAACAGGCTTTTCGTTTTCTTCTTTCGTGTTATCTGTGTTTTTACACCCTGCCAGGGTGACCGCTAAAATTCCCGCAAGCAGAATGCCTGCAATCATTCTTTTTCCTTTCATTTTCTATCTATCCCTAACTATCCTTTTCGATTCTTTTATGTCTGGTTACTTTCCATTTGTCACTGTACAGTGACCTGCGGTTCGATACCCCCCCCCCGCCGGATTTTATGCTTCTTATTGTCTTTTCCAGCACCTTCATCTCAACCGGTTTTGAAACATGTGCATTCATACCGGCTGCAAGGGAATGCTGAATGTCTTCTGAGAATGCATTGGCAGTCATGGCAATAATCGGAATCGTCTTTGCCAGTTTATGGGAACTTCTGCGGATTGCCTTCGTTGCCTCATAGCCATTCATAACAGGCATCTGCACATCCATCAGAATCATGTCATAATCACCTGGAGCAGACTGTTCAAATGCTTTCAAAATCTCTTCGCCATTTTCACAGATGGTACATTCCGCACCTTCAATCTTTAACAGTTCCGTCAGGATCTCAGCGTTCAACTCATTATCTTCTGCACACAGGAATTTCATTCCCTGCAGGATATTACCATCCTGCTCATCTGTTTCTTCTTGTGCCGCCAGAGCAACTGTTCTATCCTCTGCAATTTTCAAATCTATGAGAACCTCAAAGCAGCTTCCCTGCCCCAGTTCACTCTCCACGTCAATGGTTCCTCCCATTGCCTCAACCAGATTTCTGGTAATCGCCATTCCAAGTCCGGTTCCCTGTATTTTATTTGTAAGGGAACTTTCCGCACGGGTAAACGCATCAAAAATTGTATCCATGAAATCTGCCGACATTCCCATACCATTGTCACTGACTAAAAAGCGGTACTTTGCATAGACAGATGACTTTGTCTCGCATTCTTCTACCAGAAGCTGAATTTTTCCACCTTCCTGCGTATATTTTATGGCATTAGACAGCAGGTTGCTGAAAATCTGCATCAAATGAACCTGATCACCATTCACCCACTCATGCTTGATATTTTCTTTTATAATTGTAAAAGTCTGCTGCTTTTCATATATTTGAGAATGAACTATAGTGTCAAGCTCCTGTACAAAATCCAGAATAGAAAAGTCAGAATACTTGAAGACTGTTTTTCCTGCCTCAATCTTACTCATATCCAAAACATCATTAATAATTCCTAACAGATGCTGTGATGAAATATCTATTTTATCTGCATACTCTATAACTTTTGCTTTATTACCTGCATCATGTCTGATCAAAGATGTGATACCAATGATTGCATTCATAGGTGTACGAATATCATGTGACATATTAGACAGGAAATCCGTTTTCGCCTTATTTGCATTTTCCGCTGTCTGTAAAGCCTCTGTTGCAGCGTTCTTTGCCTTTTTCAGTTTTTGATTGACTACTTCCATTTCCTTCATTGTTTGTAAATGAAGTTCATTATTTCTTTTTTCATATTCTGCTTTTTGATCTGCAAGACTAAGTCTGGAAATACTGTAGAATAATCCGACAAAAAGTAAAAGTATAAAACCTGCCATAAGTATTGTTGTAAACAGCACCGTTTTCTGGTAATCCATCAGCACATTGTCAACAACTCCCTTTGCCACAATGCATACCAAAATGGTGTTGTTGCTTTCTATCGGACAATACCCCAGATAATAGGGGTTCTGTTTTCCCAAAAGTGCAACTCCGGATTCTCTGTTATCAAACTTCTTTTTGAACCAATCAGCCTCTTCTTCTGTAATGGCCTGTTCCCCTTTTAAATGTTTTAACAAAGAATAATTACGCAGGTATTTATCTCCACTCTGGTTCGTATACGTAATATTTCCGTCATTATCCAGCATGAACAAATATGCTTTCCCGTCATAACCTTTCAGTTTTAACATGGAATCCAGTTTCGAATGATCATACACAGTTCCAATTGCCGTATAAGTTTCCCCATTGATCGTATATTCCTGACATGGAATTGCAACCAGATAACCGTCTTTTTTCTTCTGATCATAATCAAGACGCACCAGTTTTCCAATATTATATCCATTCTTTAAGTCCAGCAGAAGTTTACTTGGCATATCAATCCGCATTTTTGTTCCACCTGCTGATATTGCCTGACCATTCTCCTGAATGAATATAAGGGTACTTTCCGATTCTTTTTCCCATGCTTCAAAGAAACTTTTGTTCACATCCGTTTCAAGAGACAGCTCCCTCTCATAAAGTAAAAATTCCTCAACCAACTGCAGCTGGCTGTAGTATCCACTCACCTGAAGATCATAGGTCTGCTGTATCTGTTCAACAACAGCTCCCATACTGCTTTTTCCGTTTTCGCTGATATACTTGCTAGACTTACTTATAAGATACTTTATACAACCTAAGCTTAAAAGAATAATAAGTAGTATAAGCAACAGCCTTGTTATTTTTTTTCTTTTATTTACCGTTTGTTCTATCTCCACTTTTACTGTTCAACCTCTATATAGTCTTCCGGTGCTGACGGCTGCTGTCCTTTTGACATTGCTTCGATCCATGCACTTGATAATGTTGTCTCTTTAAGCTGCTCAATTTCACATTTCGGATTTATTTTTTTCAATACAGACATTGTGGTGTCTGTAAGAAGAATAGAGTATTCCTTTTCTTTGTCTATTTTCTTATCATTAACTGTTAAGTCCTTTAACGAAAATCCACTTTCCTCTTGATTGACGATCATTTTCATACCGGATGCAATTGGTAATTCGTATTTATTGGTTACGTAAAAATTCTCATCCGCATCGGCGAGATAATTTTCCACGAGTTCACAAACCTGTTTACCATTGATTTTTGCAACATATAATGCTGTATCTGAACTCTTCGCTGTCATCATGCCAACCCGGCTGCTGGTGCATTCTCCTTTGTACATAGAGGAAGTGAAATAATAATATGGTGTCAGAGCCAGCTGTGCATCATTTTCTTCTCTGATCGTAGTTAAAATGGAAGATGCTGCATCACGGCCATTTCTATCGTTCAGTGAAATGGAATATTCATTTTCAAAATTCACCGTTGCTTTTTCTTCTGGATCTTTACGATTCATTACACTGCGAAAAGTATCATAAGCCTGTGTTTCATCCATTTCCCCTGACAGTAATCCGTGAACAGCCTCAAGACTTGCATCAAATGATTTTTGAGCGGAATATCGGATATAAACAGCATTATTATTAATTTCCTCTTCCAGTCCAGGCACATCCTGCATCATGGTTGGAACATCTGTATTCAATGAAATAACACCGATTCCATCTGCAATCAGCTTTTGCCCCTCTTCTGAAATCATACAATCCAGCACATCCAGTGCAGTATCCAGTTTCTCCCGGTCTTTTTCCAGGTTTTTGTTAAATGCAATGTTTAAGGACGGAGTCATGTACACATAGGATTCATCCGATGTCTGTGAAAAGTAAGGAATACGGATCAGATCCGCATCCATCTGTTTCTGCAGCTGCTGCATAACCGTCGGATGTCCATGAAACATTGCTGATTTTCCCTCGACAAACATCTGGATTCCTGTATCGACGTCAATATTGATATCTTCTTTACCAAAGTGCGAATCCTTAAGAAACTGACTGGTTTCTGAAAAAATACGTTTCCATAATGTATCATCAAACTTTGTTTCATCCGCTGCAGTCTCTGCACCGTTTCGCCATTCAATACCATCCAGGCTTGTAAACTCACCGATTGCTGCAGCCTGGATGATTTCATTATTAGACCAGTCTTCACCAAGATCCATGGAATACGGTTTTATGCCATTATCATAAAACTGCTGACAAGCCTGTACATATTCCTCATAATTTTCTGGAATCTTTACGCCATACTGATCAAACAGTGTTTTGTTGGCAATGATCGTCTGCGGAATACCACAGATTGGCAGCCACTGGATTTCATCCTCCTCATTCTTATAATATTGCACCGCATAAGAATAGTACTTGGAAACAACATCATAAGAAGCAAAATCCATAAGATAAGGCTGTAAGTCCTGTGCATCTGTTCCGGAGAATCGACGTACTGTTATGATATCCGGTAATTCATCATGTTCTTTAAAATAACTGTATAAATCGGTATCATTGTTACCAATAATAAATTCAATATCCTGATCAGGAAACTGTTCATGGATATAGGGTGCAATATTTTTCATCAAACGATTTTCCCACAGATAAACTGTAAGATGATCATCATTTTTAGATACTTCTTTCTTTGACTGTCCACATCCAGACAAGACAGCAGATGCTACAAGTACACCTGACACCAATGCCATCAGACAATATTTAGCCTTTTTCATACGCTCATTTTCCTCATTCTTTCCTGATAAAATCATTTATTGTTACGTCTATGAGATAGCACCGTAAAAAAGCACTGTCAGACAGACAGTGCACCTCATTTTATGCAACTGGCTGCCATTTTACAGGCCCTGTAGCTTTGCGTCCCAGACTTTCATCTGGTTTGCCGATTTCCTTATTATAGCTTTAATCTTATTCAAAAAACTGATTTTATTATACTTTAATGCTCTGCTATACACAAGAAAATAATTACCGTTTTAACGTTTATTATCTTTCCCCTGGCGATTTCCGGTTACCGTCCTGTCATCATTAAGTCTGTCTGCAAGTCGTTTACCGGTTACAGATCTGCTTATTTTATATCTGCCGGAAATGAAATTCCGCATTGCTTCCGCATCTCATCCATCAGCTCCAACGCATTCAGAGAACGCTGTGTATGTCTTACTGCTGATTCCTTCCCATGAAGCATTTTCAGGAAATGTTCCAGTTCATACTTCATGGCATTTTCTGTTTCTCTATGGTAAAGGATTTCTTCTCTTCCGTCTCTGAAAACAATCTTCACGTTCTCAGGACTGTTGCTATTTCCCCAGAACTGCAGCACTCCGTCCTCACCCTGAATTTCATTTGGCAATAGAGAATCTGTGATTTTGGAATAAGACACTTCCGCTATTTTATCGGGATATTTTGCAAGGATTGTTCCTGCTCCGTCGATTTCTCCCCTGAGCATTACAGAAAATCCACAGATAGTATCTGGCTTTCCAAGCAGATCCAACAGTGTATGTATACTGTAAACACCGATATCCATCAAAGCTCCTGCTGAACATTCCCTGCTGAAGATATTATGCTCTGTTCCTTCTTTAAAGCTGTCATATCTGCTGGAATACTGACAATATATAAATGTCGCTTTTCGAATCTCACCAATTCTGTTCAAACTCTTTTTTATAACTTCCATACCTGGATCAAAAGCTGTGCGCATAGCCTCCAAAAGAACGAGTTTCTTTTCATATGCGAGTTGAAACATCTCTTCTGCTTCCCTGTGATTTGATGCAAGAGATTTCTCACAGAGAACATGTTTCCCTGCATTCAGAAGCTTCATTACCTGCTCATAATGCATATGATTGGGCGTTGCCACATAAACAGCTTCCACCTCCGGATCTGCCGACAACACATCCAGACTGTTATAAGCTTTTTCTGCTCCATGTATGCCGGCAAATTCCTCTGCTTTTTTTATGTCTCTGGAATAAGCAGCTACATACTGAAACTCCGGATATTCTTTTGCCGCCTGCAAAAATTTCTCTGTAATCTTACTTGTGCCGATCGTGGCAAATCCTGTTTTTCTCATGTACAGCCTCCTTGTTTAATTTCTTGATTAACCAGGTATGTCCCGTTTATTTATGCAACTTTCCACGAATCTTCGGTCCTGCTGCCTGTAAATTAATCATTTTTTATTTTCTAATATCATCCAGCAATCGAATCAACTTCTGCGTATCTTCCATCGTAGTAGCCCAGCTTGTGGCAAATCGGATCACGGAATGTGTCTCATCATATTTCTCCCAGAATCCAAATTCCACATCCTGGGCTATTTTTTTCATTACCTCATTGGACACAATACAGAAAATCTGATTTGTTGGTGTATCCAGAGCAAGCTTATATCCAAACTTTCTCAACGCTTCTTTAATCTGCTCTGCAGCATCAATTGCCGGTTTTCCAATTCTCTCATAAAGTCCATCTGTAAAAAGCTCATCAAACTGAATCCCCGCAATCCTGCCTTTCGCAAGCAACGCACCATGCTGTTTGATAATCGTAAAGAAATGCGGAATCAATCCTTTCTGTGGAATCACAACTGCTTCGCCGAATAATGCCCCACATTTCGTACCACCAATATAAAATGCATCACAAAGCTCTGCCAGATCCGATAACGTCACATCATTCTCCGGACTTGCCAGTGCATAGGCAAGACGTGCTCCATCCACATAAAGCGGCAGCTGATTTGCCCGACATACTTTACTGATTTCGATTAACTCCTCTTTTGAATACAAAGTTCCATACTCTGTCGGCTGAGAAATATATACCATTCCAGGCATTACCATATGCTCATAGTTGGCATCATCATAGAAATCCTTTACCATCTTTTCAATCTGCGCCGCTCTGATTTTCCCATCCTTCTGCGGTAATGTCAGTACTTTATGACCACCAAATTCAATCGCTCCTGATTCATGTGTCGCAATATGTCCTGTCTCTGCCGCTACAACTCCCTGATAAGATTTCAGCAGTGCATCGATCACCGTTGCATTCGTCTGAGTTCCACCCACCAGCAGAAATATATCTGCATTCAGTGCATTACAAGCTGTTCTGATCTTCTCTTTCGCACTCTCTGTATAAGGATCCAACCCATATCCTACAGTCTTCTCCAGGTTTGTCTCCACCAGTTTCTGCATAATTGCAGGATGTGCGCCTTCCATATAATCACTGGCGAAATATAAACGTGATACAATATTATTCATTTTCCTGTTTCATCCTTTCTGTACTTCCATCTTTTACACTTTCCTGTTTCATATAGATCTTCCATTTTTCCAATCCAGAAAAATCAGCAATTATAAACTCATCCAAGTTATGCTTATCCTACTCCCACAGGAGTATAGCTTATATCTTTTGTTATTCCCGAATCTCTTTATAAACACTCGTACGTACCAGCACAATTGCCACAACTGCCGTAATGAAATCCGCCACCGGCTGTGCAGACAATACGCCATAATATCCCACAGTCTTTGACAAAATAAAAATCACTACCGCAAAGATCACGCCCTGTCTGCTCACTGAGAGGATAAACGCATTCAATGCTTTTCCCGCAGACTGAAATGTACAGGTACTTACCAGTGTTACTGCTGTAAACACAGCTCCCAGAAGCTGTAAGCGTAGCATCGGAACACCTGCACTGACGATTCCACTGTCATCCATGAATGCAGAGATTAATGGACGTGCAGCCAGACATAAAACTGCTGCAAATACTACACCTGCCGCACATTCAAATTTATAGCTGAATGCCAGAATCTCCCGCAGTCTCTTCTTATTTCCCGCTCCATAATTGTATCCAATCAATGGCTGAGAGCCAAATGCGAATCCAACCAAAATCAACATAGCAATCATATTGATTTTCATGACAATTCCCATTGCTGCCACTTTTTCATTTCCATAAGTCAAAAGAAATCTGTTCATCAAAGCAATTCCAAAACTCTGCATGAAATTCGTAACTGACGCCGGAATTCCGATGGCAAAAATATCTCCCAATTCTTTCCCGCTGATATGAAATCCTTTCAGATTCGCTGATAGTCTTTTACTCTTTGTCAGCAGGAATATAATATAGAAGATATCTGTACATATATTTCCGATAACAGTAGCGATTGCGGCTCCTGCCGCACCCATACCAAGTACAGAAATAAAAATCGGATCCAGAATAATGTTAACTACTGCACCCAGGACTGTTCCTGTCATAGAACCAACTGCAAATCCTTCTGTTCGTAACAGATTAGACGGTGTATACACCAGAATAATAAATGGTGCTCCAAGTACCAGCCATGTATAATACTGAGACGCATATACAATTGTATCACTATCTGCTCCCAGAACCTGTAAAATCGGTGCTCTGAAAATCATCATAACAGCAGCTACGATCACACCGCAGACAATCGCTCCATAAAAGCAGAAAACGCTGAGTCTCTTCCCATCTTCATCTTTCTTCTGTCCAAATAATCTGGAAATCACCGAGCTTCCGCCCAGTCCGAAAATATCACCCAGAGCAATCATCAGTGTAAAGATTGGTGCGCCAAGTGATACACCCGCTACCAGATTTGTGTTTCCGGTTCCTGCAATAAAGTATGTGTCTGCCATGTTATAAATCAGCGAGATCACCATACTGAAAACAACCGGCAACGCAAAGCTGAAATACGCTTTATGCACAGGAGCCTTTTCAAATAAATCGTTTTGCATTTTCTTTCCTCATCTTTCCTTTCTAGTTATTAACCTATTTCCACAGATTTCTTTTCTCTTTCCGGATGAGAGAATCTCCTTCTGCACTTTTGCAGTAAATGCATCGAAATCCATAACCTGTTCCTTCTTCAGGCCACAAAGATCAAGAACTGCTATATCATATTTCTCTACCAGTGAACAACAACTATAATTTATCATTCCTGCAACTTTCTGGCAATGTTTTATTCTCTCAAATATACCCTTGACATTCCCATTTTATATTGTTATAATTCTAATCGTTTCAATTCTAACAGTTTGAAACATAACAATATATTTAAGGAGATTCCCCCATGGAAGAATCATTTCACTATCTGTCAATGGCAAATCAGATGCTGATTCAAAAAAAGCTAATGGAAAATGTCAAATCAACTGGTCTCACCTTAGGTCAGCCAAAGGTGCTCGATTATCTGAAACATCACGATGGTGCAAACCAGAAAGAAATCGCCGCCGGATGTCATATTGAAGCCGGATCCCTCACTTCTATCCTTAACCGCATGGAAGAAAAAAATCTGATTGAGCGAAAAACACTGAATGGAAATCGGAGAAGCTATCACATTTTTCTTACCGATCAGGGAAAAGAATCCATTAAAATAATATCTGACGAATTTAAAAAAATCGAAGAACAGGCATTTGACGGAATTGCCGAGGCAGACAGAGAGGCATTCATGAAAATGTTTACCCAAATCTATAACAATCTAAAACGAAAAGAGGAGAAAAATATTGAATAAAGTAAAACGCTATCTTATATTTTTTATTGGATTATTTGTAAACTCACTTGGAGTCAGCCTGATTACAAAAGCTAATCTGGGAACATCTCCAATCTCATCCATCCCTTATGTATTGAGTCTGAATTTTTCATTTACTCTTGGAAACTTCACTATATTTTTCAGTATCTTTTTAATTTTTCTTCAGCTTTGTATCCTTCGTAAAAACTTTAAGCTGGAGCACCTTCTGCAGATACCAATTTCCATCTTATTTGGATATTTCATTGACTTTACCATGGTTCTTCTGAAATCTGTAAATCCTGAAACCTATGTCATGAAATTTGTATATCTTCTGATTGGATGTCTTATTTTAGGATTTGGTGTATATCTGGAAGTTCTGGCAAACGTTGCAATGCTTCCTGGCGAATCCTTCGTACGTGCAATTGTGAATACATGGAACCGCGAATTTGGCAGCACCAAGGTTATGTTTGATGTTTCCATGGCAGTAATCGCAGCGGTTCTGTCATTTGTTTTCGCATACCATCTGGATGGCGTACGAGAAGGAACAATCATCGCAGCACTTCTTGTTGGTTTCATCGCAAGATTCTTTGGTAAAAAACTTGAATTCGTAAAACCGATTCTGTTCGCAGAAGAATATACTATGTAATTTATTCAGGAAGGAATCCTGCTTGCAGGATTCTCCGCCTGCAGTGAATTGCTTTAACAACATAAAAATTGCGTGTCAACCTCATTTAAAATAATGAGAATATGACACGCAATTTTTATGTTTATCATTACATTTCAAACTGTCTTGTTGGGTTCAGCTTATAGCTTCTCCCCATTACTGGAAATCACATCTTTATACCAGTAGAAGCTCTTTTTCTTATATCTTTCCAGAGTTCCACACCGTCCTCGATTGCCTCTCCCATCTCGCGGATATAGTCACGCAGATATGCAATACGATAATCATCATTTACAGTCTTTCCACCATGTCCGTCATCGACTAACTGATCCACTGCGCCCAGACTTAACGGTCCTGCAAAATAATACTTCTTTCCCGATTTCACGCAGATAAAATAAATACTGTCTTCCTCTTTATGAAGAAGAGGCAGATTCTGTCCATCTGCCTCTTTCATTAATTTCTGTCTAAGTTGTTTACTGCTGAAAATGGGATTTAATTTAGAATTTCTCTGACAGCCCACCAGAGTTCCCTCTGACTGACAGAAAATGTCAATTCGCAACAGTTCCGCTAGACGGCTTAATATATATTTCTTCTGTTCATTCATAATTAATCCTAAACCCATATGGTTATTTACTTCTCTCTACTTCCATATTATAAAGGAATATTCCCAAAGACACTAGAGCGTGTTTGAAAAATCATTCCCGCAATCTGCACGCCCCACTTTGCGGTATATTTTGCCCTCTTTCGGTTGGCGTAGCCCGCTACGCCGCCCTTAATCGGACAAAATCTCCCACAAATTGTGACGCACATCTTGCAGAAAGCCTTTTTCAAACACGCTCTAGCGCAAAATCCCCCTACTCATTTTGTTCCCATGTCATGCGGAATCATTCGCTTTCGCAACGTAGCTCTTACACTACTTTATACCACCAAAATAGCATCAACCATTTTCTTTCGCCATCTTCATATTGTAAATAAATGTTCCCAAAGATGCGAGAATGATCAACGCATATCCCGTAAAACTGTATTTATCCGGAATCTCCCCAAACAGAAAGAATCCCAGCAACGTTGCAAAAATAATCTGTGAATAATCAAAGATAGAAATTTTTCCGGCCGGCGCATAAGTATAAGCCGCCGTAATTGTAAACTGCCCACCTGCAGCAAACAGCCCAGCCATCAGTAATGTGACAAGCTGTTTCATACTCATCGGAGTAAAATGAAATACCATCCATGGAACCACCGACAAGCAGGAAAAGAAGGAAAAATAAAACACAATGACCGGGCCTTTCACCCCATGGGTCCCAAGCACACGAACCATCGTATACGCAATTCCAGCTCCAAGTCCACCGCACACTCCAATCAGTGCAGGCATCAATGCCGCATTATGAAATCCCGGCTTCACCACAAACAGACACCCAATAAACGCCAGCGCCACACATGCCGCCTGCGCCGGTTTAATTTTCTCCTTTAACAATAAGAAAGAAAAAACAATTGCAAAAAACGGAGACAACTTATTCAAAATCGAAGCATCTGCCACTAATAAATGATCGATTGCGTAAAAGTTACAAAGAATCCCCAACGTACCACAGACACAACGAAGAATCAACGGCCCCCAGTATTTCTTATCAACCTTCGGTGCTGTTCGATTTTTGCACAGAATAATCGCCGCAAACACCGCCGCCACCAGATTTCGGAAGAAACTCTTCTCCACTGACGGCAAATCACCTGCCAGACGTACACTCACATTCATACAAGCAAAGAAAAACGCCGACAGGATGATCATTATCATACCCTTTATGTAATTTTCCTGTTTCATCAGATTTAACCTGCCTTTCTGTACAGTTACATAATCGTGTTTCGATCCCCATTCAATCGGATATTCGCAATCCGCTTTCGCTACGTGGCTCTACACCGAATAACTGCTCCGCAGTTTATCAGGAGGGGCCTATACCCCTCCTGATACAAGCAAGTCCCACCCACTGCTTATTGCTCCTCGCAACCCCCGCAGGAGACTTGCTTGATTCGGTTAAATTTTCTGGTTATATGGTTAATTGATGTTAATTGATTCCCAGCTCCTTTTTTACTTCTCCAATTTCCGGAATAGACGGTGTCGCTCCCGGTCTTGAAACTGCAATGGAAGATGCCTTTGCAGCCATTCTCAAAGCTTCCTGAATGCTTCTTCCTTCAATAGTTGCCGCAATAAAATATCCTGTAAACGTATCACCGGCCGCCGTAGTATCCACCGCTTTTACCTTAAAAATATCCTGGAAAACTTTCTCTTTCCCATCATAATAAACTGCCCCATCACTGCCCAATGTCAGTACGAAGCGGGCATTCGGGAACTTCTCTGCCATGGCATCCAGAATCTGATCTTTATCTTTAAATCCGGTAATCTGCTCTCCTTCAATTTCATTCAAAAGAAACAGATACACCTTACTAAGATCGCAGGTACTCAGCTTATCATCAAACGGTGACGGATTCATTACAATTTTCATCTTTTTCTCATAAGCCTGGTCAATAATATAGTCCAGCATATTGATTTCATTCTGTAAAATCAGGTAATCGCCCTCTCCGAAATCTGCCAGAACTTCATCCACAAATTCCTTCGTCTGCATCTGATTAGTTCCACCATAAAGAATAATACAGTTCTGCGCATTCTTATCTACCTGAATCATGGTATGACCGCCTTTTACCGGCATTCTGCGGATATATCTGGTATCTACCCCTGCTTCCTTACATGCATCCAGAAGAATATCCCCATCTGTTCCAACAATCCCGGCATGATAAACAGGAACTCCCGCCTTTGCCAGAGCAATAGACTGATTCAGTCCCTTTCCGCCGCTGAAAACTTCCAGCTTAGACGAATGCTGAGTCTCACCGCCTACAATAATGTGGTCCACAGAATATACATAATCCACATTTAATGAACCATAGTTTAATACCTTCATGTAAAAATTCCTCCATTTATTTCGTTTTTACTGTACGAAATTTATCTGAACAGTGTTTATATCTATATTATGTTGTACAAGTCAACTTCCGTCAACCTTATTTTCTGAAAATTTTACTATAATAATTGATATAGATTTTTATAGAATTGCTATAGTTTTCTTTTGTAGTCAATCGGATATTCGCAATCCGCTTTCGCTACTTGCTCATAACCTTCAGTTCAAGGTTCGGTTCTCCTGTTAGATTCTCATAAGACTCTGACAGATAATCAATCCAGCTATCTTCTTTTTCCTCTTTCCCATTATAAAATACAATAAAATTTGGCGCAGAGATTCTCATACGAGTAGATGTATATAAATATTTCCAATTTACCAGTTTCTGATACTCACCAGAAATATAAAACAAGTCTCTTAGCGGCATATTAGGATTATATGTTGACTAATGTTCATACAAAAACAAATTCGTATTTATAATAAACGCCAGATCATTTTTCATTCCCATATAAATCGCATTTTCCAGTGTCACGATCTCCAGCTGTGTCTCATCTGTATATGCAGTCCCGTTAACTGCATTATATAAAGACAACAAGTTCTTCCTGTCTGAAAATAATTTACGAAATACCATATCTTTATACTTACGATTTGCAGCTACACCGCCATGTTCCTGCCGTTTCCTCTTTAAAGTAACTTTTCTGTTCTTTCTTTTTGCCATAGGCAACACCTCCTGTTTTTGCAGGAATGTAAAGAACTTATTGTACTAATCCATATTCCAGTACTCCTGCTTTTCGTCATAATTAATTGGATTTAAAAGCATGGATTTCTGAAATGTAGTTAGAATTATAAGATAGCAAAAATGCCTTGAAATATAAGAGAAATATGCTTTATAGTAATGTTAGCATTACTCTCTTATATTTGCAAGGCATTTTTATCATTGTTACATATTGTGTTTATTGTTATTCTAGAGTGTATTTATTTACTGTCACCTTCAATTCCTCTTAAATACAGTCTTGCCAGAAGATGATGCGGATCAAGCTGAAGTGTTTCTTCAAAATGTTCTTTCGCTTTCTCCAGGTTTCCAAGTCCCAGATTTCCAAGTCCCATCAGATAGCAACAATGCGCTTTGTTCTTTCGGGTAAAGTTTTCATCGAAGATCAGAAGATCCGGATAGGATACTGCGAAGTAATCCATTTTCACTTCATCATAAATATGAGCTTCCCCATAACTGATCAGTTTATAGAATCTGGAATTTGCGGCAACAGGTTCACCCATTTCCTTTAATGCAAGTCCCTGATACATGATCATATCTGCCGGCTGGTCATTATAGAACATCATTCCTGCCGGTTCATCCGTTCCTGTACTTGCTGCCGCGAAAAGCTGCTGTGCTTTCTCTGCATTTCCAAAAGCTTTCTCTGTCAGAGCAAGATAGTAATTAATATTATTATCCTTAGAGCCTTCCAGTTTACCTTCACCCAGATTTTCCGGATATACAAGCGCTTTTTCAAGTAATTCTTTTGCCTCTGTCCAGTCTTCCTTTACGATTGCTTTCTTAGCCATTTCGACAAGTGCGCGGGTATACTGGGTAGTTGCCTTACCTTCTCCGCCTTCCCATGGATGGAACTTTCTTCCCATAAGAAGTTCATACGCTTTTTCATGATTTCCCATATAATTCTGAAGAGTGATATATTCGATAAATACATCATCACGTTCTTCAAAAGTTTCCGGATATTTCTCATAGAATTCCAGACGTTTTTCTACGGAATAATCTAACTTCTTATATAACTGATCCAGTTCCAGGAATACTCTGCTGTCTGTGGTATCCAGCGCAAATGCATGTTCCAGAACTTCCTTCGCTTTCTGCGGTTCCTGACACTTGTTGTAATAAATCAGTGAAAGATTTCTGAACACTGTCGGGAAATTATTGTCCAGTTCTGCTGATTTTTCCCATACTTCTTTTGCTTTTTCATACTGGCGTTTATCATACCATAAGTTACCAATGTAATAATAAGCTTTTGGAAATTCCGGCTGAAGCTTCATTGCCAGTTCCAGTACTTTAATGTCCTCCAGACGGTTCGGGAAACAGCAATAGGAATCTGCAGCATCTGCTTTTGCAATCATCTCTTTTGCTTCTGCTTCTTTTCCAAGTTCATACAGGCATTCTGCACGATAGTAATACAGCATCGGCCATTCTTTATCGCAAATATTTAACAGACCAAGCGCTTCCTCGTAGCATCCGCTCTCCATATAATCAATAGCTGCCTGAATAAAGTTCTGGTGGAAATTACGCATACGGGCTTTCAGTGCCTGTTTCATATCATCCTGTTTCTCAACCTCTGCAAGAAGGATTTCCTCATATGCAGATACATAATCGAAACAGTCAACTTTTTCATTCTCTTTCAGCCATTCTTTTTCTTCTTCTGTTTTTCCCAGTTTACGGAGAATTGCTGCCTTTAATCCTCTTGCTTTAATGTTATGGCTGTTTTTCACAAGACCTTTTTCTACTAATTCAAGAGCTAACGGATAGAATCCTTTTCTCGCAGCAATCGCTGCAAGGAAATAGAAGGACATTTCCTGCTGTTCATTTGACCAGGTTGCTTTAAAGAATGCATCATATGCTTCGTCATAACGTCCCTGATAGAACAGTGTCAGACCAAGATCATAATATGCTTCGCTGTTATATGGATTCGGATTCTTCCATGTCATTCTCTCCAGTGCCTTGCGGAAGTATTTCTCACTTTCTTCCAGAAGACCGCGACGGAACAGAAGCATACCGTAAGCTGTATTCAGTCGGATATCTCCTTCATCTCGCTTCAGTCCTTCCAGATAATAATCATCCGGAAGATAGGTTGCATGACGATACTGCTCAATATGAAGTCCTGTCAGATAAAGTTCTTCACATGTCAGGATTTCCTGTGGATCTTTTGCCGCCTGTGCCGGTTCAGGAATCTTCGGAATCTTCTCTTCAAGTGGAGTAAATTCTACAAGTTCTCTTCCCTCTGCGTTAAATACGCGGACAGTGATATCTGTCTTCTTTTCTGCCTGAACGTTGACTTTCTTTTCATATACAGCTACCGGTGAAATATCAACAGTTTCTTCAAATACTACTTCATCTTTCTTCTCCAGAACTACTTTCGCATTCTTTTCTTCTCCGGTTGTATAAACACGTAAGAAAACTTCATTACCTTCAATTTCCATATTGACCATAGCATCAATCGTTGCATTCTTTACATAGCCAACTTTTTTGTATGGCATAAAGTACTGCTTAAATGTTTTCTCCTCGAAAGGCTTCAGCCATGTAAAATCTGGCTGGTTATCTGTATATACACCTGTCATCAGCTCAATATACGGACCGTCTTCATCTGTAAGATTTCGATCCCATGCTTTACCAAAATCACCACAGCCCCATGTCCACTGCTTCTTACCTGGAGAAATATGATGGTCTGCTACATGAAGGATTCCTGCTTCTTCTCTGTAATCATATCCACCAACAAAGTCAAAATCTGATTTTTCTGCCATGTAAGAGGTCGGAACCGGAATGTTTTTATAACGGGAAATATCCACACCGGCGCTGTAATCATGTTTATAATATACACCTGTAGCGATAGGGAATTTAGATACGTCTCGTTTTCCATGATCCATAACCGCATGTACATCTGGCGGAAAAACAGATTGCGTATAATCGTTTACAGGTACTGCCGGATTTGCCCACCAAAGAAAAGTCTGAGCCATTGGCGTACGGTTATAAAGCTGTCCACGAATCTCAATATACGCTTTATCAGGATACAGAGTGAAACTTGCAATTCCTTTTGTTCCATACATCTGATCCACGTCATTGACCATAACTGTTTTGCTTCCGTCTTCATGTTCAGTAACTGTATAGTCTACCGGAAGATATGTAGTCGGACGATGGTGCTGTGGCCAGTTAAATTCGATACCACCGGAAATCCATGGTCCTGTCAGACCAACCAGTGCCGGTTTAATTACATGATTGTAGTATACAAAATCATATCCATTTGTTTTATCATATGCTCTCTGAATTCTGCCGCCAAGTTCAGGAAGAACCATCACTTTAATATACTGATTTTCCAGATAAACAGCTTTCCATGCTTTATCCTTTTTGACATCTTCTATTTTTTCAATAACCGGATATGGATATACCCTTCCGGAACTTCCCTGATATACTCGTTTTTCAGAAAAAATCGGATTCTTTTCTGCTGCACCGATCTCATAAGTAGGGATGATTACTTCCTCTTCCCAGATTCTTACTTCTTCCATGTTACTTACCTCCCAATTTACATACCAGTGTATCAATTTGTCTGTACACTAGCTTTTTCTCAACTGCGAAAATACAAATCATTAATCTAACTACGTTACTATCCACTCCATTTTCAATAACGTAGCTAAAATTCATTCCAGCTTTCCTGTGACAATGAATTTTCATAATGTTTTTTTATTGCTTTCTATTTCTTTTTGTGATAGCTTAATTATATATGTTAATTACTGAATATTCATTACTGTAACTTGCTTATGAGTTTAAAAAAATTGCTATAAGGAGAGTCATTATGAGAACAAAAGAAAACTTAGTAAATCCCGCTTCTGATTACTATCTCTATCAGCCAAGCACGATTGCTTCCAAACTTTATCTTTATCCGAAAGAAATCGGATATTTTTACTATGAACCAGGATACTGGCGCTCCAGAATTCAATACAACAGTTTTCTTTTAATGTATATTGCCAAAGGAACCTGTCAGGTTCTTCTTCCAGATCAGCAACTTCAGAATGCTGTTGCCGGACAGGTTGTTCTTATTGACTGTTACGTTCCTCACGAATATGGCTTTGACTGTGACGCAGAAGTTTCCTGGATACATTTTGACGGTCCACTCGCCAGAGATTTTTATGATCTTATCACCGCCAGCCATGGAAACATTATTTCTCCTTCCAATTCATTTCCCATTACAAATGGTCTGGATCAGATGTTACATGTCTTTCGTAATTCCAAACCACTGAAAGAGGGAGAAGCTTCAGAAATGATCACGCAAATGCTTAATACGCTATTGTATACCCGGGCATATTCCGGAAATACCACTTCTCACTTCAAAGTAGTAGAAAAATCCCGGGCATATATCAATGAACACTTCAGCGAACCTCTAACCTTGGAACAACTTGCCAAAAATGCCAATATGAGCCCTTTTCATTTTTCGCGTGTGTTTACTGCTCAGACCGGCTTCACTCCTCATCAATACCTTATTGCCACAAGAATCAATTCTGCCAAATTCCTGTTAAAGCTGCCTGATGTCCCTGTTAAGGAGATTGCCTTTGGTTCAGGATTTAACAGCGAAAGCAGTTTCTGTTCCACTTTCCGCAAGTGGGAAAATATGACTCCAAGTGAATACAGGCAGCAAATGATTCTGTCTTCCGAAGATACTAAATAAGTCCCAGTCTGCGAACCAAATATAAAAAGAATCAGAAACTGCCACTCGCAATCTCTGATTCTTTTTTTATTAAACATTATTCTTAACTGATACCGATTATCTTTCAGAAATAAAAGACTGAAAATATAATCTCTTAGTTAGCAGCATCGCCCATTACATCTTTGTAGTTTTCAGGTGTAACAATTTCTGCATCTACTGCTGTTTCCATATCAACGTCATCTCCATTGATCAGTTTCATCAGAACATCTACAGATCCCTGACCTACAGAATCAGATGAGAAATAAGCAGCTGCTTTCATACATGTTCCATCAGCACCTTTGTCATTCCACTCATCTTTTGCCATATAAGCACCAAGACCTACTACACATGCATTTGCATCCAGACCAGCTGTTTCAAGAGCGCGGCATGCACCAATAGTTCCTTCTTCATTTGCACCCATTACCATCCATGTTGTAATCTGTGGATTTGCTGTAAGTACAGCTGCTGCTGCAGTATTTCCTTTATCTGTAGTTCCATCATAGTCTGCATAGAAAATATTGTCTTCATTGAAATCCGGGCATACTTCTTTGAATTTATCATATTCGCCTTCTGCACGCGGTACGCAGCTGGAAACAGTATCCATAGTCATGATAAGAAGACCAACTTCATCTTTTCCAACAAGATCATTGTCCTTTGCATAATTTGCCATCCACTCACCATTTGTCTGTCCGATTGCATAAGCATTAATTCCTACCCATGGAGCTAATTTCTCTCCTGCATCATCCTGAAGTGCATCATCACATGCAACAATCGGAATATCTGCATCTTTTGCCTTATCAACGGCTGCCTGAGAAAGTGTCTGGTCAGGTGTACAGGTAATGATACCACTTGCATTGTTTGCAACTGCA
Organism: Blautia sp. CGZ-1-C1; assembly: GCF_056504575.1. NCBI lineage: Bacteria > Bacillati > Bacillota > Clostridia > Lachnospirales > Lachnospiraceae > Blautia > Blautia sp. CGZ-1-C1. Next base: position 13,004 of record NZ_JBWLUT010000171.1, on the reverse strand, counting down.
TTATCAATTGCTTTTAAATATTCTTCCGGACTCATCTTAGCATCTACATAGATGAATTCTCCACCGGCATCCTCAACAGCTTTCTTTGCCGCATCACCTTCATCGATAAACCATGTCTGATCACCGGCTTTATAAATTCCATATACTACCAGCTTATCTGCTGCGCTTGCTGATACTGCAGGTACTACCATACTTACTGCCATTGCTGCTGCCAGAACTACACTCATCACTTTTTTCTTCATGTCATTTTCCTCCTTAGGATATATATGTTTTGCTATATTCAGTCACACCCCACGTGTGAAAGTTTCTCTTATTTAATGTTCTTCATGCTTGCTTCCAGAAGCTCTTTCTCACGTTTCTGCTTACGGATAAAGTCAGATGTCAGAGCGAAAAGAAGAAGTGCACCTCTTGCTACATACTGCCAGAAAGTAGAAACATTTACCATAATCAGACCTGTATTAAATGCCTGAATCAGGATAACACCAAGAATCGTTCCGAACATGTCACCTACACCACCGGCAAAGGAAACACCGCCAAGGATAACAGCTGTGATCGCATCAAACTCAAGGTTAATATTTGCTGCTGGCTGTCCGGAGTTCATACGGGATGAAAATACGATTCCACCTAATGCTGTCAAAGCTCCAATGATAACGAAACAACTTGTAACAATTTTCTGTGGATTCAGACCTGCAAGTCTTGCTGCCTCCTGACTTCCACCGATTGCATATACGCTACGTCCAAATTTAGTCTTTGCAAGGATAAATCCAAAAATTACAAATGCAAGGATCATCAGCCATACAGATACAGGAATCGTCAGTAATCTTGCTTTTCCGATTGTCAGATAAGCTTTATTACTGATAGATACTGGTTTACCATCACAGATAATGTAAGCAAATCCTCTCATAATGTTCTGTGTTACCAGAGTTGCAATGAATGCTTCCAGTTTAATCTTATTAACCATCCATGCATTAAAGAAACCTGTTGCCACACCGGCAAGTAAAACAACAGCTATTGTAAGAATAAACGGAACATTTTTTGAAAGTAACAATGCTGCCAGTGTTCCGCAGAAAGCTGCCAGAGAACCAGGTGACAGGTCGTTCTGTCCTGCAATGATCAGATATGTATGTCCAACCGCTACCAGACCGACCAGTGAAGCGGCAACCAGCAGGTTTACCATATTCGCCCATGTCAGAAAGTTCTTATTTAAAAATGTAAATAATGCAAATACAATAATGATCGCTGCTATCAAAATCAGCTTATCACCACCGATTTTATTTAAAATGCTTTTTTTCTCTTTTTTAGTTTCAATATTACTCATTTGCTTCCTCCCCCATCATTCCCAGGCTTAACAGCTTGTCTTCGGTAGCCTCTTCTCTCATTACCTCACCGGAAATACGTAAGGATTTCATAACAATAATTCTGTCTGAAAGTCCGATAACTTCCGGCATTTCTGAAGAAATAAGAATTACGCCGAGTCCCTGTTTTGCAAATTTACAGATCATACTGTAGAATTCTGATTTTGCACCTACGTCAATACCCTTCGTAGGCTCATCCAGGATCAGGACTTTCGGATTCGTTGCAATTCCTCTGGCAACAATACATTTCTGCTGATTACCACCGGAAAGCTCTACAATCTTTTTATCAGGGGATGGTGTTTTAACTTTAAACTCTCTGATTCCCCAGTCAGCTTCCTCCGCTTCTTTCTTCTTATCTATCACACCAAGTTTATTCGAATTCTTATCCATCAGTGCAATATTGATGTTTCCTGCAATACTCAGGTTACTTAGAATACCTTGCAGTTTACGGTCTTCAGGCACCAGTACGATACCGTTATCCATTGCTTCCTTCGGAGATCTGTTTACGATTTTTTTACCTTCCAGATAAACCTCACCGGTTTTCATTTTATCTGCGCCAATAATGGCTCTCATCAATTCTGTTCTTCCGGCTCCTACCAGACCTGAGAAACCAAGTACCTCTCCTTTATGAAGTACAAAGGAATTCTCTTTTACATAATCTGAAGATACGCCTTTAACTTCCAGAAGAACATCACCAATCTTATCGTTTCTGTCCAGGTTCTTAAAGATATCACCCAGATCACGTCCAACCATCATCTTGATCAGCTGCTGTTCCGGAACTTCTTTTGTAATTACTGTATCTACATAATGACCATCTTTAAAGATTGCTACTTTATCTGCAATCTGCTGAATTTCTTTCATTCGATGAGATACATAAATAATAATCTTGCCCTGAGCTTTCAGTTTCGCTATAACTTCAAAAAGGCTGTCAATCTCTGCATCACTTAAACTGGCTGTAGGTTCATCAAAACAGATAACTTTAAGATTTTCACGACTGTATGCCTTCATAATCTCTACCATCTGCTGATATGCAATGCTTAAATCTTTAACCTTGGTTGTCGGCGATATTGGAAGCCCAAAATCATCAATAATTTTCTGTGCCATCTGATTTGCTTTAGCTTTATCAATAATTCCAAATTTCTTTGATGGCATACGTCCCAGATAAATATTCTCAGCCACACTCAGTTCCAGCAGAATCTGGCGTTCCTGGTATATTACGCTGATTCCTTCCTGAATTGCTTCGTGGGGGGAACTGAAATGTTTCTGTACACCATCCAGAAGATATTCTCCATTTGTCGGTTGATAATCTCCATTAAGTACTTTCAGCAATGTGGATTTTCCGGCACCATTTTCTCCAAGAAATGCAAGTACCTCTCCGCCATATGCTTTGAAACATATATTATCCAGCGCTTTTACACCAGGGAAATACTTTGAGATATTTTTAAACTCGAGTACACTACTCATGTGCTTTCCCTCCTTCTCTTATCTGATTACCGTTCACTCTGTAACCAGTAACCTTATCTGAGTTTTATTATAGACGTGATGCTTCCGTATTGCATTACTTGAAATTGCTATGGAGTTTAAAAAAATTGCTATTTTTGTGTAGCTTGTTTATAATTTCACGAAATGATTTTCGTTTTTATACACTTTTTACATTTTATAGATTTATATTTTGTGCAATTATGTTTTCTTTATCTGTTTCTCCCTTGTTTTTTTTATCTTTCTCCGTCATTTTTATAACTGTCATTTTATTTTTTCTTGAAAAAATACTGTTTTTACGTTACAGTATGGCTATGTACCATAATAAAAAAGTACAATCTGAATTGTAATATGAAAGTGAGGAATATTTGATATGTTAATCAGTCAAAGTACTAAAAAATCACCATTTTCTGATATATGCAGGCAATATATCACTGTCAGACTGACCTGTAATGACGGTTTTTCTGTAACCTTATGCTCCATCGGAGCCTCCATACGTCAAATTCTTTTCCCTGCTTCTGATGGTGGCTTAAAAAATATTGCGCTTGCTTTTGATGAGGATACCGCTTATTTTTCCAATTCACTCTATGCCGGTGCCACACTTGCCCCATGCGCAGGACGTATTTCACATGGGAAACTTTCTATAAATGACAGCGTTTACTCTTTGTCTCTTAATGAAAATAATACTCATACTCTTCATGGTGGATCTCATAATGCATCTTTTAAAAACTGGGAACTTGTATCTGCTGAGATTGATACTAAAGATAACTTTGATAACAGGCTGATTTCTTCCGATAAATATTCCACTCACACTAATGCTACCGATGCCTTTTCTATCGAAACTACCACTGATATATGTCCCGCTCAACATAACCATACTTTAGTAGAAAGTGCTACTGTAGTTTTTAGAATCATATTAGAAGACGGTCTGGATGGATTTCCCGGAAAACGGGAAATAAAAGCCATCTATACACTAAAAGAAGATCATACTCTCACCTTACGATATGAGGCAATTTCTGATAAAGATACATATTTTAATATTTCAAACCATACATATTTCAACCTATCCGGTGATTACTCAAGTTCTGCATTAACTCATAAACTGCAAATTCAGGCAGACAAATATATATGCAATACACCTGAATTCATTCCTGAAAGCATTGTATCAGTTAAAAACACACCTTTTGATTTTCGTCGGTCCATATCACTTCTGGAACAGATGCAAGCATATCCGGACGATATACAGCTGAAACGAAACAAAGGATTTAATCACGAATTTATCCTAAACCATGATAGTCCAAATCATGATAAAAATGAAAGAATTACAATGCCGTTGTCTTCACCAAATACGCCTGACCTGACATGCACTTCCCCAGACAATTCCATTCAACTTCAGATTACATCTGACGCTCCTTGCGCAGTTATATACTCTGGAGGTTATTTTGAAAACGGAATAAAGCTGAAAGATAATCAACTCACAAGCCCAAGCTGTGCTCTTGCATTTGAATTTCAAAGTTACCTGGATGCCCCAGGCAATTTTGACTTTCCATATCACATTACAAAAGCAGGAGAATTATGGAACAGACAAATCTGCTATCGATTTCTGAATCCTTCTGGAATGTAATCAGAAGTATAAAGTAGCAAAATGCCTTGAATATAAGAGTATATATAATATATCCTCTCAAATTTTCAAGGCATTTTATTTCCAAATCTTTCTACATAAAACTTACCAAACCGACATCTACACCACAACCTCAAGAATCTTTTTCTCTTTGTATCTTATCTCATGAATCCCTGTCTTCTTCTGCTTATTAAAATTAAAGCTCAAAAGATATCCTCTCTCCTGCTTATAAGCTTCCAGATACTCAAACAACTGCTTTTCCCCACGTTTATTATACTCATCACCATGCCAGATTTTCAGCTCAATGATAAACTGCTTTCCCCTATAATCAACAATAATATCTGTTCTCTTATTATCTCGCGTTCTCGCCTCAATATAATAATTTCCTGTCCCATTAATGATTGGTTTTAAATACAGCAGGAATAATTTTCTTCCATTTTCCTCAATAAATTTCTGATCATTATCGGAATAAATTTCTTCAAAATGCTCATAAAATTTCTTCATAACCAGATCCATCTGAAGCATTCCGGAAATAATAAACTGATTCCGGTCAGAAACCGACGCCACATACATCGCATCATTAATTGCCATCTCAGCTAAGAACAAATCATACAACTGTGTCTCAAAAATTCTGTTAGAAATCGCAACAATTCCATGATTATCCTTAAGAAATCCAAATGTCACTCCCAGATCAATTAACGGAGTTTCTCTCTTAAACGGAAAACTTACTCCTGAGAACAAAATACTCTGCATCATCTCTTTCAATTTAGGATAATCCAGCAATTTCTTCGTCATATCATCAAACAATGTGTTTGGCTCTTTTAATAACAATTTCACTGCTGCCAGAACTCCCTCTTTTGTCCATACCAACACATTTGTCAAAAATTCATCCGTTCCCAAAATCCGCTCATCCATAATCTGGCACATCCGCGAAACCAGATACGGATAACCACTTGTATAATCATAAATCAGCTGGCTGATTTTCCGAATATCCATTCCCGTCTGATGATCCTGCTCATATTCATTCAGCATGCTTTCAATATCTTTAACTGAAAAGCTCATATCCAGGCGAAAATCTACCGCAATATTCCATGGACTGTTATACTTCGATTCCTCCTGTGGATGCAGTTTTAGTTTTAAAGTTTTTACATCATGCACACCTGCCAGAACCACTGACTGAAATGTAGAATCCTTCCCCTGCTGCCATTTCAGATATTTCTCTCTCAGCAGTCCGAGAAAAGAAAGAAAAATCTGATTATCAGAACTTTTATCCACTTCATCTATCATCAAAACTATCTTTTTTCCACATGATTTACACAATGATGTGATTTTCATTCCAAGCGAACGCATTGGAAACTTTTCAGAAAGAGGGCTGATCCAGTCATTTACCGTTTTCTCCGCAACATTCTGTTCCCGAAGACATTCTCCAATATCAAGCACCAGTCCTTCTGCCAGACTGGTCAAAGATTCAAAATATTCATCTGCCGCCTCGAAACTCAAACTCAATACCAGATAATCTTCCCTGAGTTTTCTTTCCAGTAAAAATAAAGTCGTTGTTTTCCCATACTGCCGCGCACGGTTTATCGTGAAGTATTGTCCTTGTTCGATGTAATCTTTTGTGATGCGGTCAATTCTGTCACTGATATCTACCATATAGTTTTTCTCTGGAACACAAGTTCCTGTAATGCAAAATTTTTTCGCCATGACCGTATCCTCCTGACCTAGTTTACAGACCAGACGGATATACACAATCCGTCTTCGCTACTTGTTTGATTTGATTAAATTGTAACACGAACCAAAACCGGTTACAATCATCTCTCATTGACTTTTCCATACTGTTGTGTTACCCTAACAGCAGTAAAAAAATTTGCATATGGATAATAACAACGGGAGCCTGTGTGACAGGCTGAGAGGAAGATATATCTTCGACCGCACCTGATATGGATAATGCCAGCGTAGGGAATGTATGAATGAATCGAAATCTGCCAGTGTATTATTCCGGCAGATTTTTTATATTCTACAACTTAAGGAGGTTCACAATGAACACAGACAGAGCAAAAACATTCCGAATGGTTATGCTCGCCATGATGGTTGCCATCGGCGTAGTCATTTCACCAATTCTGAGAATCGAGGGAATGTGCCCGACCGCACACCTGATCAACATCGTCTGTTCCGTACTTCTGGGACCATGGTATTCACTTCTGTGTGCCACTCTCATCGGAATTATCCGTATGATGTTTATGGGTATCCCACCACTGGCACTGACAGGTGCCGTATTCGGTGCATTTTTATCCGGTGTTTTCTACCGCGCATCCCATGGAAAAATCATCTGCGCAGTGATCGGTGAAATCTTCGGAACCGGTATTATCGGTTCTCTGGTTTCCTATCCTGTCATGGCATTTCTTATGGGAAGAAGTGGACTGAACGCATTCTTTTACACACCAATGTTTCTGGCAGCAACCTGCATGGGCGGTACCATCGCCTACTTCTTCCTGAAAGCATTAAGCCACTCAGGAATGCTTGCCAAATTTCAGCAAAGCCTTGGAGCAAAAGTATATGATCGAAAATCAGACAAGAACCAGACAACTCACCAGAGCAGCACAGCCGCTGATTCACTGCATCACTAATCCGATTTCTATCCATGACTGTGCCAATATCATCCTGGCGGCAGGAGGCCGCCCAATCATGGCAGAACACCCTGCGGAAGTAGCCGAAATCACCAGCCACGCGCAGGCACTGGCATTAAACCTCGGTAACATCACCGATGCCCGTATGGAGTCCATGCCGAAGTCCTTAAAAACTGCTGGCATCATTCACATTCCAGTCATGCTCGATCTGGTAGGAACTGCATGTAGCACTCTTCGCTATGAATTTGCGCAAAAACTTATGAACATTCATATGCCAGAACTTCTAAAAGGAAATATGTCCGAACTCCTTGCGATGTCCGGACAGACCGCTCACGCGATCGGTATCGACGCAGGTACACAGGATACGCTCACAGACGCCAACCGTTCCCACCTGCTGGAACTCTTCCAGGAAAAAGCAGCTCAGTGGAACACCACACTCCTTATTACCGGAAAAGAAGATATGGTTGTCTCAGCCGACAAATGTACATTCATTATGCGCGGCACTCCTGCCATGTCGCAGATTACCGGAACCGGATGTATGCTTGGAATGATCTGTGCTACTTATCTGGCAGTTACCGATCCGTTCACTGCTGCCGTATCTGCTGCTACAGAATTTGGCATTGCCGGGGAAAAAGCAGAAAAAAACAGCTCCGGTCCCGGAAGTTTCCAGGTGGAACTGTTCGATCAGTTTTATAATCTTACACAGCAGGATATTTTTTAGCCGAATCAAGTAAGTCTCTCCGAATAAACTGCATAACAGTTATTCCGTGTAAAACTATGTATCGAAAGCAGCTTAAAAATACCCTCCTATTAAAAAAGTCCTTCCAGATGCTTCAGATAAATTCTTATCTCATTAATCTCGGAAGGACTTTTTCTTTTACTAAAATAAAAAATTTCTTATTCTATATGCTTTTATAACAATCAATCGGATATTCGCCATCCGCTTTCGCTACTTGATTCGGTTAAACTCTTGCTATTCTATTATATTTCTTAAGTATCTTACGCCTCCGCTCCACGCATCTTCGCCAACTCTCTTCTGGCAAACACAATCGCCAGCACAAATGCCGCAGCATCAGCAATCGGACCTGCATACATCACGCCATCAATTCCCATAAATAACGGGAAGATAACAATCAATGGCAACAGGAAAATTACCTGTCGTGTCAGTGACATAACAATACCCAGCTTCGCCTTTCCAATAGATGTAAAGAATCCGGATGACATTGGCTGAATTCCATTTGCAAATGTCATAAACATAAAGATTTTCAGATAACGTTCCGCAAACTGGAAATACAGATCACTTCCTGTTCCAAAAATCCCCACAATCTGGTGTGGAAACAGCTGGAAACATAAAAAGAATATCGTTGCGATTACCGTACAGGCAGTTACAGAATAACAATACGCCTGTCGAACTCTGTCATATTTTTTCGCTCCGTAATTAAATCCCCAGATTGGCTGACTTCCCTGAGAAATTCCAATGCAGATAGCCATAAATACCTGATTTACCTTAGAAATAACTCCAACACACGCAATCGGAATATCACTTCCATAAACCGAATTTCCACCATAATAACGCAGAATATTATTCAGCACGATCTGCACAATTGCCATGGCAATCTGGTTAATACAGGAAGCAAGCCCCAGTGAAATAATTGCCTTCAGGTATCTCATTCTCGGTTTCAGCATCTCACTTGTCAGACTCATATTTCGGAATTTCCAAAAATATACAACTACCAGAATTCCAGAAACGATCTGCCCAATCACAGTTGCCCATGCAGCGCCCTTAATTCCCCATCCAAATACAAAAATAAATAATGGATCAAGAATCGTATTGATAACCGCACCTATCATAATACAAGTCATAGAATAAGTCGGGCTTCTGTCCGCTCTGACAACATGATTGCCGCCAACAGACAAAATGTAAAACGGAAGTCCAAATGCAGTAATTCCTGTATAATCAACCGCATACGGCATCACATCCGTAGTTGCCCCAAACAATATCAGCAACGGTTTCAAAAACACCAGAACAATCACCGCAAGAATCACACCACTGATTACCAGTGAAGATAAAGCCGTACCTGCAATCCCACTGGCCTTCTTCTCCCGTCCTGCTCCCATTTCCAGATTATAATTCGACGCACCTCCGATTCCCAGAAGCAACGCCAGTGCAGTGGCAATCGTCGTAACAGGAAATGCCACATTGGTAGCTGCATTTCCCAGCATTCCCACACCCTGTCCGATAAAAATCTGGTCCACAATATTGTACATTGCGCTGACCAGCATACTGATAATCGCAGGAATCGCAAACTTTGCGATCAGTCCACCCATCGGTGCTACACCAAGTGGATTTTGTCCCAGTGAATTCGCCTCCCGCGTACCTTGATTATTTTTTTCCAAGTAAAATTCTCCTTCTTTCCCTCAATTTTTCATAGGTTTTTCATTCGCAGCGTTATCCTTAATCTCCGTAACTGCCACTTATTTATAGTAAAATCCTATTTTTAATTTTATAGCACAGCATTTACTTTACCATTTCTTAATCTTTCCTGCAATGCAAAAAGCATGCAAACTCTTTCTGTTTTTAAAAGATTTGCATGCCTTTTCTGTTATTATTTACTTTGTATTTTCTGAGCTTATTCACCAAAACATAATTCACAGTGGATAAATGTATTCGTCCAGTGGATATTAACACTCAGCTTTCTCTACTGACAGAAATACACATACCCCACTCCTGAATTACAGCATCTCGATCAACGCAGCTATTCGTGTATTCAGCTGTCCCACATCCGACTGAGAATAATCAGTCTCCACATGAAGATACGGAATCTTCTTTTCTTCCCTTACAAATCTGCCAACCTTACCGGCTTCCACATTATATGTATGACAGGCCTGTAAAGTCATCTCCACAACTGCCTCTACCTGATATTCATCAATCAGCTCATTCAGAAGCTCAAAACGATTCGGATTCGGAGTCATAACTGAACATCCGATATTCAGATAACGTCTCGCAATTGCCTCATAGATATCCGGATCACTCTCATCAATCAGTCTGTCCACACTCTTTGCACCGGAACAGTTTTCAAAAGCAACAACCACGCCGCCGTTTTCTTCAATGGCCTTCACAACTTTCATCGTAGCTCCGCCCATTGGACATCCTGTGATCAGGATACGATGTTTCTTTCCTTCATTTTTGCCTGCTGCATATTCTTCTTTTACCTTCGCTGTCAGTGCATCAATCTCTGCCGGAACCTTAGAACGGTCAAATTTAAAGGTTGTTCCATACAAAACATTGTAAAGATTTTCTCCTTTCATCGGTGCCGGATCCATTTTCATCAACTCATAGAAATCTTTCAATGCGCGACGTCCTTCATTACTGATACGAACTGCTTCACGCAGTTTCTCCTCTGTAATTTCCACGTCAAATTTCTTCTCCAGATATTCCTTGAATCGGATAATTTCACTCTTCCAATACTGCAATGCAGCCTCTGTCTGTTTATGCGGAAGTTCCAGAATAAATACATCTTTAAACTCAGACATAAACTCATACATTTTCTTTTTACCATCACAGGTAGTCTCTCCAACTACAACATCTGAAAAATAAAAGAATGGACATTTATCCGTCACTGCAAAACCATAGCTTGCCTTGATCAATGGGCAGAGATTTTTCGGCAGTGTCTGCTCAGCCACCGGAATCGTCTCATCAGACATCGAACATAAACCTACAGAAGCCGCACCCATCGCCATCGCGATCTCCTGTGGAAAATAAGTACAGTAAGAACCAATAACCGGAATATTCTGGTCCTTAATCTTCTTAATTGCAAGGAATGAATTCTTCCTCTGCTCTGCAAACTCCTCAAATACTTCAGGTAAATCTTTAATTACTTCCATTTTATATGTACCTCTCTTTCTTATATAGTTTTATTTCATTTATTTCGTTTTCTCTCTTGCAAGTAATGCCGCGCCAAGTGCTCCTGCATACCTTCCGTCTCTCATAGCACTGACATTACATTCCAGTTTCTCCGAGAGAATCTCTGCAAAATACGGACATTCACTCAGTCCTCCCGTAAGAATCACTGTCCCATGAAGCTGTTTTCTCCTTGCAAGCTGAGCTACCTTTTCTGCCACAGAATGAACCACTCCCGCCGCAATATCTTCCCTGCTTCGTCCCTCTCCGATCATACTGATCACTTCAGACTCCGCAAACACCGTACATAGCGAACTGATTGATACCGCATTACCCTGTGAGGCCAGTTCAAATAATTCCTCAATCGTAACTCCCAGCCTGTTCGCCATAATCTCCAGAAACTTGCCCGTCCCTGCAGAACATTTATCATTCATAAGAAAATCCTGGATCATCCCCTGCTCTACCAGAATTACCTTCGTGTCCTGACCGCCTACGTCAATAATAGCGCAGTCATTTCCCGCCATTTCTCTTCCGCCTCTTCCATGACACGTAATCTCCGTTATCACAAAATCCGCATAATCCACCGCCACACGTCCATACCCTGTAGCGGCTACTCGAACCACTTCACCCTTTACATCAATTCCTTCAGCCAGAAGTCTTGAAGCAATTTCTGAAGCCGTCTCCTTACTACTCCAACCTGTAGGAAGCACAAATTTAATTTCCTTATCACCAGTCACAACCGTTTTAGAAGCTGTCGATCCAATATCAATTCCAACATAATACATTTTTCTCACCGCCCTTCTTATAATAATTCAAAAATATATTTCCTGTCCTTCTTATCCTGTTAAACTATAACTTTCATTATACTCTTGCAGTTAAAGAATCAGAAATTAAAAAATAAAATAAAAGCAGGAGATTTATTGCATTTATCAATAAATCACACCTGCTCTCAAATTATTTTCCTTCATTCAATCCTTCACTACCCATATTACTCTTCGTAATTACAGTAAAAGTCATTACTTATTCATTTAAAACCTCGTATGCCTATTCACATATTTCGCCTTATACTTTGAATACACAATCGTCTGATCCTTATACAATCCATAATATCCTGAAGCCGCATAGCTGATAGACACCGCGATCAGATAAAAAGAAACACCCTTAAATCCAAACATCTCAAATGCAATCAGAATCGATGTGATCGGACAGTTTGTCACTCCACAGAACACAGCAGCCATACCACATGCCGCACAGATAGACGGTGAAAGTCCCAGCCAGTTTCCCATCACACATCCAAACGTTGCCCCGATACAAAACGACGGTACAATCTCACCACCACGAAAGCCTGCACGCATCGTCAATGCGGTCAAAATCAGCTTCCAGAAAAAATCCAACGGCCTTGCCTGCCCTTCTTCCACTGCTTTCTCGATCAATTCCGCACCAGCTCCCATATAATCTGTTGTCCCAAGAAGCAATGTAATTCCAATTACAAGACAGGCACCCACAACTACACGGACATACGAATTTTTAATCCATCTTGTATAAACCCCTGCAACACCGTTCAATACCATACAAAATACAATACTGACCACTGCACATCCACATGCCACAACTCCCATTTTCAAGCCAGTCTCAATCGTCAGCTCCGGAATATCCACCACATGAAAAGCCTCCGGCGTAACTCCCATTCCGGCAGCAAACCCAGATGCGACCAATGAAGCGATCATACAAGGCATCAATGCCGTATAATACATAACTCCCACACTTACAACTTCCAGCGCAAACACAGCTGCCGCCATCGGTGTTCCAAACAATGCGGAGAAAGCTGCACTCATACCGCACATAACAATCACATGCCGATCCTCTTCATCCAGATGAATCCATCTTCCGAGCTGATTCGCAATACTTCCGCCAAGCTGAATCGCAGCTCCCTCACGTCCCGCGGAACCACCCGCCAGATGCGTAAGCGCCGTAGAAATAAAAATCAACGGTGCCGACAAAAGTGGCACATCATCCTGTGA